>NZ_JBGOOM010000016.1:0-100073 GCF_041439575.1 Vibrio sp. 5S239
GCGTTTTTTGTTCAGAACACTCCATTTTCACTAGTACTCCCCTTAATTAAGGGCTTAAGGTGCCTATATAAAGGAGGATTTATGAGTTCAATACGCAGTTATAAAGGAATATCCCCTCAGATTGGACAAGGTGTCTATATAGATACAAGTTCGGTACTGGTTGGTGATATCAAAATCGGTAACGACTCTAGCGTGTGGCCTTTGGTTGCTGCTCGAGGGGATGTGAACCACATTCATATTGGAGAGAGAACGAACATCCAAGATGGTAGTGTCTTGCACGTCACCCATAAGAATGCTGAAAACCCTGACGGTTATCCTCTATTAATAGGTAATGATGTCACTATCGGGCATAAAGTAATGCTGCATGGCTGCACGATTGAAGATCGTGTACTTGTTGGTATGGGAGCGATCGTGTTGGATGGCGTGATTATCCAAAAAGAAGTGATGATTGGAGCTGGTAGCTTAGTGCCACCAAACAAAGTACTTGAAAGCGGTTATCTCTATGTAGGAAGCCCAGTAAAACAAGCACGCCCATTAAATGATAAAGAGCGTGTCTTTTTACAGAAGTCAGCTGACAACTATGTTCAGAATAAAAATGACTATCTAGACTCTGTGCTTCCTGTTTAAAGCGCTTTGATCTGAATCCGATTAGAGGAGTCATACTCCTCTTCTTCTATTAACTCTTCCGCTAGCTCTTCAATATCAAAACGTAACTCTGAAAAGATAACTAAAGCTTGCTCGCCTTCTTCTATATCTCTACCTACCAATCGTGATAATTCTTCAATAGACATGACACATTCAATCAATGCGCCCGACTGTTGTGCTGGGAAGGTGATAGATTGACTTGCTTCATCCCAATCTTGGATATCCGGAAATAGAATTGATTGATTCATTTTTTATAATTACCTTGTTACATCTCTAGGTTTTTACGTAGTTCTCTTAAAATCTGTTTTGTTCCCGGACGAAGGCCACGCCACAGCATAAAGCTTTCTGCTGCCTGCCCCACTAGCATACCCAAACCATCATAAGCAGCATGAACACCGTTATCTAATGCCCATTGATTAAATACTGTGGTTCCAGATCCGTAAACCATGTCATAAACGGCACTATTAGAATTGAAAATAGCATCAGACACTTCAGGAATCTGTCCGCTTAGACCAGACGAAGTAGAGTTAATAATGACATCAAAGCCTTCATTAACATCACTTAGCCCCATCCCCTTGATATTGCCATGCGAAGAAAACATCTCAGCCAGAAGTTCAGCCTTGGAGCTGGTTCGATTAGCGACCACCAGCTGTTGTGGCTTTTGGTCGAGAAGAGGTTGAATAACTCCTCTCGCAGCACCACCAGCGCCAAGAAGAAGAACGCGAGCTCCTTTTAACGCAACTTGATGTTGAAGCAGGTCTTGAACTAAACCCTCACCATCGGTGTTATCACCAATGATTTCTCCGTCATCTAACTTCTTAAGGGTATTTACGGCACCAGCCAATTCAGCCCTCTCAGTTAGGCGATTGGCAAACTGATAGGCATCTTCTTTAAAAGGCGCTGTGACATTACATCCTCGACCACCTTCACTGAAAAAGGCTTTGGCAGCAGTGATAAATTCACCATGCTCTGGCTGTAATGCTGTATAGGTAAGTTGTTGGCTGGTTTGGCGAGCAAATAATGTGTGAATGAATGGCGATTTGCTTTGCCCAATAGGGTTACCGAAAACGGCATAACGATCTACTTGCTGTGTCATATCCTTACCTAACAGAAATAAAAAAGGTCATCTATATAGATGACCCTATCACTATCCCTATAAGGAAGGAAGAACTACCAAACTCGAGGCTTTAGGTAGTCGCTATAAAGCAGAGCTTCTGGTGAACCCGCTTGAGGTTCGTAGCGATATTCCCAACGAGCCAATGGCGGCATCGACATTAATATTGATTCTGTGCGACCACCACTTTGCAGGCCAAATAAGGTGCCACGGTCATACACAAGGTTAAATTCAACATAGCGACCACGACGATAAAGCTGGAAGTCACGCTCACGTTCACCATAAGGTGTCTCTTTGCGTCGTTCTACAATTGGTAAATACGCGGCTGCAAAACCTTCACCGACCGCCTGCATATAAGCGAAGCTCTTTTCAAAGCCCCACTCGTTAAGATCATCAAAGAACAGCCCACCCACACCACGTGTTTCGTCTCGGTGAGGCAGATAGAAGTACTTATCACACCATTCTTTGTGCTCTTGATAAACATCATCACCAAATGGCGCACAAAGATCTTTAGCGGTTTGATGCCAAGATTGGCAATCTTCATCGACAGGATAAAATGGCGTTAAGTCAAAACCACCACCAAACCACCAAATCGGTTCTTCCCCTTCTTTTTCCGCAATAAAGAATCGAACGTTGGCGTGTGAGGTTGGGATGTATGGGTTTTTAGGGTGGATAACTAATGAGACACCCATAGCTTCAAACTTACGTCCGGCTAATTCAGGACGGTGAGCAGTTGCAGAGGCAGGCATCGCCTTGCCAGCGACGTGAGAGAAGTTAACTCCACCTTGTTCAAATAAAGCACCATTGGTCATCACACGAGTACGACCACCGCCACCTAGACGGTCCCCAGGTTCCCGCTCCCATGCATCTTCTTCAAACAATGCTGCACCATCAGCTTGCTCAAGCTGTTGGCAAATCGAATCTTGTAGGCTCAGTAAAAACTGTTTTACTGCTTCTTTATCAATTGCTGACATCTTTCTTCCTCTGCAGGGTTTAACCCTGTCTTAATATTTTCGACGTTTTTGCATCTCTAATTTCGCTTGGTTTCTCACGACCACCCGTTTGACCTTCTAGAATCGCGACTAAGTGTTGACCCAGTTGCTGTTGAACTTCTTCAGTCGTCATACAAGGCGGTTCACCTGTCAGGTTAGCACTGGTCGAGGTTAACGGCTTACCGAATTCATTACACATTCTTTGAACCAAAGGGTGATCAGTCACTCGCACCGCGATGGATTCAAATTGGCCACTGACCCAGTCAGTTACTTTACTGCTGGTTGGCATTATCCAAGTCACAGGCCCCGGCCATGTTGCTTTTACGGTCGCTAACTGTGCTTCCGTCAACTGGGTTTCGTCAATATAGGGCAGCAACTGCTCGTAACTCGCAGCAATTAGGATCAACCCTTTCTCCATCGGCCGCTGTTTTAAATCGAGCAGTTTCTTGATGGCTTGTGGATTATCGGGATCACAACCGACCCCAAAAACGCCTTCGGTCGGGTAAGCAATGACTTCACCTTGTTGTAATGCCTGCAAAGTATGTTGAAAGTTATCCACGGGTTGCCTCATTAATTCAGTTATCTAACTCACTAAGTGTACAAATTATCATTCACTGTGACTAAAGCTATTTGTTTATAAAATGTATCAATTAACAACCTAGACTGACGCAAACGTTTTCCTTGAGCAATTTTACCCGTATAATGCGCGCAAAATATCTAATCACTAATTAAATCGTACCTGAAGGAGTTTGAGATGACTGTCGGTATTATCATGGGTTCTAAATCTGATTGGCCAACAATGAAGCTAGCTGCAGAAATGTTGGATCAGTTTGGCGTGGCGTACGAAACAAAAGTGGTTTCTGCTCACCGCACACCTCAGTTGCTTGCAGACTACGCAACCAGTGCGAAAGAGCGCGGTATTAAAGTGATTATTGCAGGTGCTGGCGGCGCTGCACACCTTCCGGGCATGGCTGCTGCTTTCACAAGCGTACCAGTTCTGGGTGTTCCTGTTCAGTCTAAAGCACTAAAGGGCATGGATTCTCTGCTTTCTATCGTACAGATGCCAAAAGGTATCGCGGTAGGTACTTTGGCTATCGGTGAAGCTGGCGCTGCCAATGCAGGTATACTAGCAGCTCAAATCATTGGTACACACAATGAAGAAGTAATGGCAAAAGTAGAAGCGTTCCGCTCTGAGCAAACAGAAACGGTTCTGGCTAATCCAAACCCTGCAGAGGACTAATTCCCATGCATGTTCTTGTGTTAGGCGCGGGCCAACTTGCTCGCATGATGTCCCTAGCAGGGGCGCCGCTGAATATTGAAATTTCTGCTTTTGATGTTGGCAGCAAAAATATTGTTCACCCATTAACGCAAGCGATTCTAGGCAACGGCTTAGACAATGCGATTGAGCGTGCGGACGTCATTACTGCTGAATTCGAACATATCCCTCACGATGTTCTTGAGGCATGTGAGCGCAGCGGTAAGTTCTTACCGACAACGGAAGCAATCAAAGCTGGCGGTGACCGTCGCCTTGAAAAAGCCCTGTTAGACGAAGCAAGCGTGAAAAATGCTAAGTACTACGTGATTAACTCTCGCGAAGACTTTGACGCTGCGATCGCTCACGTTGGCTTACCAATGGTCTTGAAGAGCACACTTGGCGGCTACGATGGCAAAGGTCAATGGCGCTTAAAGACATTAGATAATGTTAACGCAACTTGGACAGAAATGGCCGAGTGCATTGCCGCAACCAACAACCAAGCCATTGTGGCTGAAGAGTTTGTTCCGTTTGACCGCGAAGTATCACTGGTTGGTGCTCGTGGTACCAATGGCGAGATTCAAGTGTATCCACTGGCTGAGAATGTTCACACCGACGGCGTGTTGAGCTTATCAACAGCCATTGATGACATTGAACTGCAAGAGCAAGCGAAAACCATGTTCACCGCAGTTGCAGAACGTTTGGACTACGTTGGCGTGCTTGCACTTGAGTTCTTTGATGTTCAAGGTTCACTGCTGGTTAATGAGATTGCACCACGTGTTCATAACTCTGGCCACTGGACGCAACAAGGCGCAGAGACTTGTCAGTTTGAGAACCACCTACGTGCCGTATGTGGTATGCCACTAGGCAGCACCAAACTGATTCGCCCAACCGCAATGATCAACATTCTTGGTGAAGATATCCTACCTGAAGCTATTCTGGCTCAAGATGGCTGTCATGTTCATTGGTATGGCAAAGAGAAGCGTGCGGGTCGAAAGATGGGCCACATTAACGTGAGCGCTGACTACAACGCAGAGCTGCAAAGAGCGTTGTGCTCACTGGCAGACATTCTTGATAAGCAAGCTTACCCTGCTGTGCATGAGTTTGCTGAGCAGATGAAATAAGCCTACATTGGCTTATTGATATAAAAAGTTCATTGGATGTAGAAACGGCGCTCATTGAGTGCCGTTTTTTTGTGTCTATAATATCGAGTTATTGAGATTGAATGTGATGACACTTGCGATCAGCACATTGCTTCTTAGTGCCACTGGCCGTTTTCTTCTCCAGTAACAGCGGGAACTGGCACTGTTCACAACGACCTATAACAGGTGGCTGATTAACGGCAAACTTACACTTAGGGTAGTTATCGCACGCATAGAAGGTTTTGCCGTAGCGAGATTTACGCTCAACCAAATGGCCTCGACCACACTCAGGACAAGCAACAAGTGGCTGCTCTTCAGGTTGTTCTTTTGGTTGATCCAAAGATTCGATGTGATTACACGCTGGGTAGCTACTACAACCAATGAACATCCCAAAGCGACCTTGCCTTAATACCAATTCGTTTTGGCATTTAGGACACGGCACACCCAGCTTTTTCACTACGTGACCATCGTTTTGATGTAGAGGCTTGATGTAATCACAGCTCGGATACTGCTTACAGCCTAAAAATGGGCCGTGCTTACCATGGCGAAGCTGAAGCTCTCCACCACACTGCGGGCATGGTTCATGCTCTAATGCATGTTCATGTGCTGAAAAAAGCTGATTATCAATCTTACTACTCATGACAAGCCTGTATTAATGCAAGATACCTTGCTCTTTGGTGTACAACAGCTCTTCCATTTGCGTGTAAGCACTTTCATTACCCGGCACATTAAATAGCACCATTAAGATAATCCATTTCAGATCATCCAATTCAAATTCGCTCGTCTCAAGCCCCATCACACGATCAATCACCATTTCACGAATCTCTGTCGTGAGTACGTTGATCTGTTCAAGGAACAATAAGAAACCTCGACACTCCATATTAATACGTGAAATCTCTCGACTGGTATAAATACGCATCGAGGTATTGGAACACATAGTAATCGCCGCTTGATTCTCAGTATCTTGCAATGCCGCAAGATCTTCTAACCAATGGAGGGCCTTATAAATATCATCTTGGTGAAACCCTGCTCTAAGAAGCTCATCTTCCAGCTCATCTTGATCCACCTGCAATTCAGAATCGCTATGGATGTAGGTTTCAAACAAGTACATCAGTATGTCCATCATCATAGCTTAGCCTCTCCCCTTTCGAATATAGCCACCGGAAACTGCAACAACATGCCCTGAGAGCTCAAGCTCTAAAAGCTGCATCATGACCTCATGCACAGGTATATGGGTTCTCTGTGCCAAAATATCAACGGGTGTCGCCTCTAACCCTACGTTAGCTAACAGCTGTGGAAATGGCAATTGTTCATTTTCCCCCATACTGGGCGTAGGTTCGAACAAGCTGGGTTGCTGATCGATAGACCAGTCTAACAGACTCTTTATTTCAATCAGAACATCTTGTGCACTCTGTACCAAACATGCTCCAGCTTTGATTAAGCTATTACCTCCTCGACTGGTTGGGTTATGAATAGAGCCAGGAAGCGCAAACACCTCTCGGCCTTGCTCCATGGCATAACGAGCTGTAATCAAAGAACCACTTTTCTCAGCCGCTTCAACCACCAAGGTTCCGAGCGATAACCCACTTATTATACGGTTACGGCGAGGGAAATGTTCAGGTCGTGGTTTGGCACTTAGGCGAAACTCTGAAATCAATGCGCCATTCTCACAAATTCTATCCGCTAGATTTCGGTGACGTGCAGGGTAAATGGAGCCCAAGCCTGATCCCAACACAGCAAAAGTTTCCCCTCCTTTATCTAGAGCACCATCATGAGCATAACCATCAATACCGAGCGCTAAGCCACTGGTGACAATCAAACCGTTTTGAACGAACTCTTTGGCGAAAGACTTCGCGGTTTGCAGCCCTTCGATACTGGCATTGCGACTGCCGACCATAGCGATTTGAGGCTCAATAAGTTTTTCAACGTGACCTTTAACGAAAAGTACGCTTGGCGCAGAGGCGGTCTCATTCAGCAGTTTAGGATAATGAGGGCAATTTGGGGTAATGATGTGATGATTAGGCTGCCTTGCTTGCCATACTAAGCAAGCCTCCACTTCTCTTGGGGCTTGCTCTCTTAAATAGGAGATTTGCTTAGCTGACAACCCAATAGCTTGTAGCTGCTGATTTGAGTAGCCAACAATATTGGAAGGAGAGTCAATACTCAGCAGGCGAGAAAGGCGCTTGCCTCCCAGTTGCGGAACAAAACTCAGAGTTAGCCAAGCGCTCAGTTGTTGCTCATTCACTCGGCAATATTAACCTCTTGAGAATAACCCTCTTCAGCCACAGCAAGATCCAAAGGGGATACCGCTAGAATCTCATTGCTAACTGGTTTAGTGCTCTGAGTGATCAAGGCTAGACTAAAATACTCATAAGGGCGAATGACCATCAAACTACCGAGCGAGGTACTTGGCAACTGCACTTTGTTACTTGCAACAGACTCGTTATAGCTGTATTCACCTTGCTTACCAAACACCATAGCTCCGCTTTCGCTGAGGGTAAACATAGTTCCCTGACGAAGGTTATCCTTTGAGCCTTTATTAATAACGACAACCTGATTCTTAGCGCTGTATTGATTACCCTCTAACGAGCCTAAAATATTGGCAAACTGACCCGCAGAACTAGGCGCAGGATAAAACGTAGTTGAAAGCTTCATTTGATCAACACCAAGCTCAGGCAGAACAAGATCATTAAGCAACACCTCTTGTAGCTGCGTCTCTATCTGCAAGCTACTATATTCAGCATCCACCTCTTTCAAACGCGCCGTGGCGACCAAACGCAAAGAGGTAATACTCGCTTGAGGTTTTTGTCGTTGGTACGTTTCGACAGAACGGTAGATAGCCCATTTTTGATGTTGCTGGTTCCCCGAGATGAACAACCTATCTTCGCCAGACAGGAATCGCTTGCCATCACTGGTCCCTAGAATTCGTTGAGCCGATTCGATATCTTGCTGATCTACCAAGCGATCAGACTGTAAATACGGCAGAACCAGTCCCTCATTGACGGTAGGCACCGCTTTCTTCTCAGAGACGCGAATCTTAGGACTCAACTTGATAACAGGTTTAAGACTCAATACCGGTTCACCATTAATCCAAACCAAAGACAATTTATCTCCTGGATAAATAAGGTGAGGGTTTTCTATTTCAGGGTTTACCTGCCATAGCCTTGGCCACAACCAAGGGCTATCGAGATACATCGCGGAGATATCCCATAAGGTATCCCCCTTAACCACCACATACGCCTCGGGTGCGCCTTGTTTAATGGTTAAAGGTTGCTCACTATTTTCAGCCGTAGCGGCGAACGAAAGCGAAGCACAAATAAGAGAAAAAGTGGGTAAAAAATGACGCATGACCTAGGTTCCTCGGTCTCAATATATGACATCTGACTAGAGAATTACCTTCAGGATGCTGTCATTTGGCCTCTAAAATGTCTAGAATTGAGCCAACAAGGTTTAAGCTGTTTCGGCACAGTTCAATATTTCGAGTGTATATGTCTGTATTACAAGTATTAACATTACCAGATGATCGTCTACGTACCGTGGCGAAACCGGTAAAAGAAGTTACCCCAGAGATTCAAAAGTTCGTTGATGACATGATTGAAACCATGTACGACGAAGAAGGTATCGGCCTTGCTGCAACGCAAGTAGATTTCCACCAGCGCATCGTTGTTATCGATATTTCAGAAACACGTGACGAGCCTATGGTTCTGATCAACCCTGAAATTACCGACAAACGTGGCGAAGACGGCATCGAAGAAGGCTGCCTATCTGTACCTGGCGCTCGAGCTCTAGTACCTCGCGCAGCAGAAGTAACAGTTAAAGCATTAGACCGTGAAGGCAACGAATTCACATTCGACGCTGATGACCTTCTGGCTATTTGTGTTCAACACGAGCTTGACCACCTAGAAGGCAAGTTGTTTGTTGATTACCTATCGCCACTAAAGCGTAAACGTATCCAAGATAAGCTAGCGAAAATTAAGCGTTTCAACGAGAAACAAGGTTAATAACCGCTGCTATTACTAAATTAGAAGGAAGCCTACCTTGAGTCAGTCTTTAAGAATTGTCTTTGCAGGTACTCCGGATTTCGCCGCCCGTCACTTGGCGGCGTTGTTGTCTTCGGAGCATGAAGTTGTTGCTGTTTACACACAGCCAGATCGCCCAGCAGGCCGCGGTAAAAAACTCACTGCGAGCCCAGTAAAAAACATCGCACTTGAAAATAACATTCCGGTTTACCAACCAGAAAACTTCAAGTCAGATGAGGCTAAGCAAGAGCTAGCTGAATTGAACGCTGACATCATGGTTGTTGTCGCTTACGGCTTATTGCTTCCGCAGGTTGTATTAGATACGCCTCGCTTAGGTTGTATCAACGTACATGGCTCTATCCTACCGCGCTGGCGTGGTGCTGCTCCGATTCAACGCTCTATCTGGGCGGGTGATAAAGAGACAGGCGTAACGATCATGCAGATGGATATCGGCCTAGATACGGGCGACATGCTAAGTATCGCGACGCTGCCTATCGAAGCGACAGATACCAGCGCATCAATGTACGAGAAGTTAGCGGGTCTTGGCCCTGACGCTCTTGTTGAATGTTTAGCTGACATCGCTTCTAGCAAAGCGGTTGCAGAGAAGCAAGACGATGAGCTTGCTAACTACGCGAAGAAGCTAAGCAAAGAAGAAGCTCGTATCAACTGGAGTGATGAAGCTGCGCATATTGAGCGCTGCGTTCGTGCCTTCAACCCATGGCCAATGAGCCACTTTGAAGCTGCTGAGAACAGCATTAAAGTATGGCAAAGCCGTGTGGCAGAGCAAACTTCTGATAAGCCTGCAGGTACCATTCTGCAAGCGGATAAAACTGGTATCTATGTAGCGACAGGGCAAGGCGTACTTGTTCTTGAACAACTGCAAGTTCCAGGTAAAAAAGCCATGTCAGTTCAGGATATCTTGAACTCACGTGCAAGCTGGTTTGAAGTTGGTACACAACTTTCTTAATCCGCTTTTAAAGCTGTTAATTACGCAGCTTAGAAAACCTTTACGAGGGCAGAGATGTCCTCATGTATTCAAATAAATATTCGGTACCCCCCATGAATGTTCGCGCTGCTGCTGCAAATGTCCTATTCCAAGTTGTCGATAAAGGCCACTCTCTTTCACACGCTCTCCCTGCGGCTCAAAAAACGATCCGTCCACGAGACCATGCTCTACTGCAAGAGATTTGCTACGGCGCACTTCGTTACCTGCCTCGTTTAGAGTCAATCGCTAACGAACTGATGGAAAACTCGCTTAAAGGTAAAAAGCGTGTATTCCACCACCTAATCTTAGTGGGCATTTACCAACTAAGCTTCATGCGTATCCCTTCGCATGCCGCGGTTGCTGAAACGGTTGAGGGTACTAAAACACTGCGAGGTCCAAGCCTGAGTGGTTTGATCAACGCTGTGCTACGTAGCTACCTACGTGACCAAGAAGAACTGGACGAGAAAGCCATTAGCCACAATGCTGGCAAATACAGTCATCCAAGCTGGATTCTAAAAATGCTTCAAGAGAGCTACCCAGATCAATGGGAGCAACTGGTTGAAGCAAACAACAGCAAGGCACCAATGTGGCTGCGCGTAAACCGCCAACACCACACTCGTGACGAGTATGTTGAACTGCTTAAAAACGAAAACATTGAATACACACTGCACCCTGAAGCGGCTGATGCCATAAAATTAGCGTCACCTTGTGATGTTACTTTGCTTCCTGGTTTCGACCGAGGCTGGGTATCAGTGCAAGACGCTGCCGCTCAGCTTTCTGTTGATTACCTAACACCAAAAGATGGTGAGCTAATCCTTGATTGCTGTGCTGCTCCTGGCGGTAAAACTGCACACATTCTTGAACATACTCAAGACACTGAAGTGGTTGCGATTGACAGTGATATTAAACGTCTAGACCGTGTTTACGATAACCTTGAACGCCTACAACTGCGTGCCGACGTAATCTGTGGGGATGCTCGCTACCCTGAAGAATGGTGGACGGGCAGTCAGTTTGACCGCATCCTACTTGATGCTCCATGTTCAGCGACGGGTGTAATCCGCCGTCACCCTGACATCAAGTGGCTACGTCGTGCATCTGATATTGATGCGCTAGCGGAACTGCAAAGTGAGATTTTGGATGCAATGTGGCGCCAGCTAAAAGAAGGCGGCACCATGGTTTATGCGACATGTTCTATCACGCCGCAAGAAAACGTGCTGCAAGTGAAAGCATTCTTAGAGCGTACCGAGAACGCAACGCTGGTTGGGTCTGATATCGAAAATCCGGGTCGTCAAATACTGCCTGGAGAAGAAGATATGGATGGCTTCTACTACGCAGTTCTAGTAAAACAGGCATAACACTAACAGCGGCTAAGAATCCAATTCTTAGCCGCTGTTTCTTTCTAGTGCATTATCGAAGCAAAATGAGATCATTAGAATTACAACGGCAAAAATAAGAGAAAGGCTATGAAGATCATTATCCTAGGTGCTGGACAAGTTGGCGGTACCCTTGCTGAAAACCTAGTTGGCGAAAACAACGACATCACCATTGTCGATCGTAACGCTAACCGACTACGTGAACTTCAGGATAAATACGACCTTCGGGTTGTAAACGGTTATGCCAGCCACCCAAGAACATTACGTGAAGCGGGTGCGCAAGATGCCGACATGTTGGTTGCGGTAACCAACATGGATGAAACCAACATGGCGGCATGTCAGGTTGCCTTCTCTCTGTTCAACACGCCAAATCGTATTGCCCGTATCCGCTCTCCTCAATACCTAGAAGAGAAAGAAGCGCTATTCAAATCAGGTGCTATCCCAGTCGATCACCTGATTGCACCCGAAGAGCTAGTGACCAGCTACATCGAGCGCCTAATTCAATACCCAGGTGCACTGCAGGTTGTGAGCTTTGCTGAACAGAAAGTTAGCCTAGTAGCAGTAAAAGCTTACTACGGTGGCCCACTGGTCGGTAATGCACTTTCTGCTTTGCGTGAACACATGCCGCACATCGATACTCGTGTTGCCGCTATTTTCCGACAAGGTCGCCCTATTCGTCCACAAGGCACCACCATCATCGAAGCCGATGATGAGGTTTTCTTCGTCGCGGCAAGTAATCATATTCGCTCAGTAATGAGTGAACTACAGCGCCTAGAAAAGCCTTACCGCCGCATCATGATTGTCGGTGGTGGTAACATTGGCGCAAGTTTGGCAAAACGCCTTGAGCAAAGCTACAGCATCAAGCTGATAGAACGCAGTCCCACACGAGCGGAGAAGCTATCTGAAGAGTTAGAAAACACCATTGTATTCTGTGGCGATGCAGCAGACCAAGAGCTGCTAACAGAAGAGAACATCGATCAGGTGGACGTGTTCATTGCCCTAACCAATGAAGATGAAACCAACATCATGTCAGCAATGCTGGCTAAGCGAATGGGTGCCAAGAAAGTAATGGTACTGATTCAGCGTGGTGCTTACGTAGACCTTGTTCAGGGTGGTGTGATTGATATTGCTATCTCTCCACAACAAGCGACCATTTCTGCGCTGCTTACTCACGTTCGTCGTGCTGATATTGTCAACGTATCCTCTCTACGTCGCGGCGCTGCTGAAGCGATCGAAGCCATTGCTCACGGCGACGAAACCACATCTAAAGTGGTTGGCCGAGCGATTGGCGACATTAAACTACCACCGGGCACCACTATTGGTGCGATTGTTCGCGGAGAAGAAGTACTTATCGCGCACGATAGAACCGTAATCGAACAGGATGACCACGTAGTGATGTTCCTAGTGGACAAGAAATACGTACCAGATGTTGAGTCTCTATTCCAACCGAGCCCGTTCTTCTTATAGCCTTGTTCTCGTAAGCTTGTTCTCGCAACTTTCTTCTTGTGAGAACGACGCTCCGGCTCAAAGCGATGGTCTATTAAGCTATGGTCAACTTTCGTCCGATATTATTAGTGATAGGGTTAGTGTTATCAAAACTCGCCCTTTTCATGTACATCCCTACATTGGTTGCCTTTTTCACAGGCACCGGTGGCTTCCTCGAGTTTGGTCAGTCGGTAGTGATCACGCACATAGTCGCGTTCATCTGCTTGAGTTTGGGCCGTTCTGCTAAGTTTCGACTAGGGGTACGGGACATGTTCCTGATCACCTCTCTGGTATGGACGATAGCCAGTGCCTTTGCTGCACTGCCGTTTGTCTTCATCAACCACATCAGCTTCACTGACGCCTACTTCGAAACAATGTCGGGTATCACCACGACAGGCTCAACCGTATTAAGCGGCTTAGACAGCATGGCACCAAGCATTCTGTTGTGGCGTTCTATACTGCAATGGTTAGGTGGCATCGGCTTCATCGTTATGGCGGTAGCGGTTCTGCCAATGCTCAACGTCGGTGGTATGCGCCTGTTCCAAACCGAATCATCCGATTGGTCAGATAAAAGTAGCCCACGAGCAAAAACGGTCGCGAAGAACATCGTGGCGGTTTATCTGGTACTGACAGGCTTGTGCTTAGTGAGTTACTTGTTTGCTGGCATGAGCGTCTTTGATGCCATCAATCACGCATTCACAACACTCTCGACTGGTGGTTACTCGACTTCCGATGGCTCAATGAACCACTTCTCTAACAGCGCCCATTGGGTAGGAACGGCGTTCATGTTCCTGGGTGGTCTGCCTTTCCTACTCTTTGTCAGTGCGCTGCGCAGTAGAAAACTCGCACCGATCTATAAAGATGCTCAAGTAAGAGGTTTCGCTTACCTATTCTTGGTTGCCAGTGCCGTGATCTCCACATGGTTGGTCATGAGAGATGGCTACACGGTATTGGATGCAATGCGTGTCTCAATGTTCAATATTGTATCAGTCGTCACCACAACCGGTTTTGGCTTAGAAGACTTCACTGCTTGGGGAGCACTTCCAACCACACTGTTTGCCTTCCTAATGATGGCGGGAGCCTGCTCGGGATCGACCTCAGGTGGTATTAAAATCTTCCGCTTCCAGATCGCGATGACTATGCTTCACAAACAAATGATGAAGCTAATCCACCCATCGGGGGTATTTGTTCAACGCTATAACCAACGCCCAGTCAGTGACGACATCGTTCGTTCTTTAGTGGCATTTGGTTTGATGTTCTTTATTACGATTATCTTAATTGCAGGCGGCTTGAGCGCCATGGGGCTTGATCCTGTGACCAGTATATCTGGCGCTATCACAGCCGTTGCCAACGTTGGTCCAGGCATGGGCAGCGTGATCGGTCCAACCGGGAACTTTGCTCCACTGCCCGACGCCGCTAAATGGTTGCTAAGCTTAGGAATGCTGATGGGGCGACTTGAGATATTGACGCTCATTGTTCTATTTTTCCCAGCCTTTTGGCGACGTTAACCAAGCACAAAATCAAGGAAACACAGATGAAATCATACGCACTTCTCGCTGGCGCATTGCTCGCAAACTCAGTATTCGTAAGTTCTGCCTTTGCTGATCAAATGGTCACATTGCCTGATGGCAAACAAGTGTTACTCAAAGATGATTTTACTTGGCAATACGTGGCACCGAAGCAAACGGAAGCAGCAGCGACAACATCAGAGATCGCAGTGCCTGTTTCAGCAGCGCCTATTGCAGCAGCCCCTGTCGTAGCCGTACCTGTCGCAACGAACACGCGTGGCACTACGATTGTGGTTAATAGTAAGAAGCCAAGCTTACAGCTCTCTCAATCAGGAGTGGATGTTGTACTGGGTGCCAGTCGCTATGAAGATGGTGAGCTTATCATTCCGACAGCCATCACTAACCAAGGCACTCAAGCGGTCATTTTGGTATCACTTAACATCAGCGTGTTTACTGCACAAGGTGAGTTGTTGGCAGAAGAAGAGGTTGCTGTGTGGAAATCAATCAAACGAATGGCCGACACATACCTGCGACCAAAGACGGGGGAAGAAGGTGAGCTAATCAAGCTCGACCTAGAACAACACCCTGAATATCAGATCAAAGCTGAGATTACCGAGGTACTGGCTCGCTAAACCGGAGTCACATACAGATAGATAGCGAAGAAATGGCAAGCGCAGCCCGCCAAAACAAACAAGTGCCAGATGGCGTGGTTGTAAGGGATGCGTTTGGCCACATAGAAAATAACACCCAACGAGTAGATCACGCCGCCGAGCGCCAATAACACCAAACCACCCATCTCGATATTCATCGCCAGTTGATACACCACAATCAACGACAACCAACCCATCGCTAAGTAAGTCATCAATGACAAACGCTTAAATCGGTAGACGAAGGCAATCTTCATAATGATGCCCACCAGCGCGATACCCCAAATAACAGCCATCAACCCCATTGCTAAAGGTGTTCTCAAGCTCACCAATAAAAATGGCGTATAGCTGCCCGCGATCAGCAAGTAGATCGCACAGTGATCGAGAGTTTTCAGCAGGCGCTTAGTCTTTTCTATGGTGATCGAGTGATAAAGCGTGGAAGCGAGAAAGAGCAGGATAATACTGCTGCCATATACCGCCATGCTCGCAATAGTCAGCATATCGGCTTGATGATCAAACGCACGAATCAGTAACAAGATTAAACCAACCACACCGAGCACAACCCCCAAGCCATGGGTTATTGCATTGGCACGTTCTTCGATGTCACAGTATTCGCTCACCGATGATGCAGACATGACTATCCTACTAGAGTAAATGTTCGATTTGCCTAGTATTGCACATTAAGCTTACACGTGTAAGCTTAAATTTTTATGACATTAATAACGCCTAAACTGTGTGATGAGGCTTGGCTTTCTATAGCTAAAGAACCAAAGAGCTGACTAAGAGGCGCTATCTAAATACTCAAGCACTATTTTGCCCGCATCTTCTGGTGAGGTATCCAATGGCACACTCAACTGACGCTGTAGCTGACCAACCCCTAATAAACTCGCCAACATGCCTTTGGCACCGTCACGATTACGGTCAATCTCAAACCAAAGCTTAAGCTCAGTTTCATCACGATGGGCAACAACCTCAAGTTCACGCCAGCGACCATGATAAGGACCCGTCGTCGGGACAAACTCAAACTCTTGAACAAACGGCAGTTCAAAGCCTTCTACCGCTTCACATTCCACTTGGCGAATGCGCAGCCCATGAGCTTCAAGTTCGTTAAAAATGCCATCAAGGAGTGCATCTGGGCGAACCGTTAAGGTGTCTTTATCCGATGGGTCAATCGCCATAGCAATATCGAGCCCGGTTTCCAGCCACACCTTTGAATCACCAATCGTGACCGGTGTATTAAGCGGTACATCAAACTCACATTCAAAGTCACGGGTTTCACCCGGCTGAATAACAAAGGCATACGGCAGGCTCCATTTGGCCAACGAGTACGTATGGTGCATTCGGCGTTTATGACCACCTCCTTGCTTTTGCGAGTTCATGGTGACCTCTTTAACGTAACGGCAGCATAAGCTAAGATCAATATTGTCTATCTCCTGTGGCTGAGCGCCACCATACACATGCACAATAATGCTCGCCTTTTGCCCTGGATAAAGCACTTCCTGCTGCAATACAGAATCTACCTTGGCAGACCCAATACCAAAACTTGCTAACGTTTTCTTCAAGAACGACATATGCACCTCCTTTAAAACATCATCTTAAGCCTGAAAGAGGTTCAAACTCAAATATACTGCTCACACTATTTTAGCTCTAATATTGTCTATTTATCACACAGGCGTCGATCGATAACTTAGATAGTGATAGTCTAGGCTCTGATATGCATGCATATCATTATCCTGATTTATTATTCGGATTGGCGAAAGCCAGACGAGTGACTCTTCAAGCAATTGAGGCGGATCTCATGGTAAATCAGGCCATTAGATTGGCAATGGATATGCCTGACCGTTAGGTAACTTAATGCGCCCAACAGCTGTCAGGTTCTCGCAGACCAACCGCAGTGCGATGCGTCGTCGTAGTGGCTTTGCTGCTGCTCCAACGGCAAAAAAAATGGCTCCAACAATGACTCTAGTTGAGAAGACTGCTTTATTAGCACCGACTACAACAAAAGTGATTAAAGCCGCTTAACAAAAAGCGCAGTTTTTACTGCGCTTTTTTATTATCCAGTCCCATCTTGAAATGTGTTTACACATTGGTATTCCCGATTCAATTTGATACTTTACCCATAAATCATTATAAAATTTGTGGAGAAATAAAGTATGAAGTGTCACCGCATTGAAGAACTGCTTGAACTGATGGAGCCTGAGTGGCAGAAAGATCAAGAGCTTAACCTATTAGAGTTCATCATTAAGCTATCAAAAGAAGCGGGCTATCAAGGCAAGCTTGAAGAACTGACTGACGATGTTCTTATCTACCATCTAAAAATGCGCAACAGCGGAAAAGATGAAATGATCCCAGGCCTAAAAAAAGACCAAGAAGATGATTTCAAAACCGCCATTCTAAAAGCACGCGGCCTCCTTTAATTATCTCTATTGCTTTAGTGTTATAACTACCTTACAGATAAAAAACTCAATGAAAAAAGCGATCACTTGGCCGCTTTTTTATTTCTGTTCGCTATTTTTTCGTCACAACTGTTATGACTTTTGTTGTTAAAGGTTGATAGCGTTAAAGAAATGAGAACAAGATTGTCGCTATAATCGCCCCCATAAGAATCTTCTAAAATAATAAGAGTGAGTGTGATAACAACAAATGCACCAAACTCAATTTCTACAGGTTCTCTAAACCATACTTTAAAGTAATGTCGTCAATACCCGATTTAACCGGGTATACATGCCACAAAAAGGATATTCCATGAGTCAGGATAAAATCGATATCAAAGATGTGACTCCTAAAACCTTTAATCCAAAAACACATAAAGGTAATGGAGATCGATTTAACCCAAGTAACCGAATCTATGTGCGAGAAAGCAAAGGTAAATTCCAACAGTTGCGTCGTTACGGCGGTTGGTTCTTACTTTTACTTTTTACGCTTATCCCATGGATTTCATTTGGTGAGCGACAAGCGATCTTGCTCGATATCGGCAGCCAACAGTTCAACTTCTTTGGCACCACGCTATACCCACAAGATCTCACCCTGCTGGCGATCCTCTTCATGATTGCTGCATTTGGTCTGTTCTTTATCACCACCTTTTTAGGCCGGGTTTGGTGTGGCTACCTTTGCCCTCAAACCGTCTGGACCTTTATGTATATCTGGTTTGAAGAGAAACTGGAAGGTGCTGCCAATAAGCGAAGAAAACAAGACTCGGGTAAACTGACGAGCAACTTAATCCTCAGAAAAACCCTCAAACACATTGCATGGTGGGCGATTGCCATTGCGACGGGCTTAACCTTTGTTGGTTACTTCATCCCAATCAAAGAGTTAGTGGTTGGCTTCTTTACCTTTAACTCGTCTTTCTGGCCGGTGTTTTGGGTACTGTTCTTTGCTGGATGTACTTATGCCAATGCGGGTTGGATGCGTTCAATTGTTTGTCTGCACATGTGTCCTTACGCGCGTTTCCAATCGGCAATGTTCGATAAAGACACCTTCATCGTTGGTTACAACACCGAGCGCGGTGAAAGCCGTGGTCCTCGCTCTCGTAAAGCCGATCCAAAAGAGCTTGGTCTAGGCGACTGTATTGACTGTAACCTGTGTGTTCAAGTGTGCCCGACGGGTATCGATATCCGTGATGGCCTGCAATACGAATGTATTAACTGCGGCGCGTGTATTGATGCCTGTGACAACACCATGGAGCGTATGGGTTACGAAAAAGGCCTGATCAGCTACACCACAGAACACAGGTTGGAAGGACACTCAACCAAAGTCATGCGTCCTAAGCTGCTAGGCTACGGAGCCATATTGATACTTATGCTGGGTTTGTTCTTTGCACAGATAGCGAGTGTTGACCCTGCAGGCTTAAGCGTTCTGCGAGATAGAAACCAGCTATTTAAAATCAATAGCCAAGGGCTTGTCGAAAATACTTACAACTTGAAAGTAATCAACAAAACTCAGCAAGAGCAAGAGTACAAGCTCGATGTTAGCGGGCTACCAGACTCTATCTGGTACGGTAAACAAACCATTACCGTAGAGCCAGGTGAAGTTTTAAACCTTCCTATCAGCTTAGGCGTCGATCCAGAAAAACTGAGCTCACCAGTTTCGACAATTCAGTTTATACTCTCGGATAATGAAGAGTTTACGATGGAAGTCGAAAGCCGCTTTATCAAGAAGCTCTGATACCAGCCACCTAGTGCTTGGTATAACACCCCAATAAATGGAAAAAGGCTCAGTAATGAGCCTTTTTTATTCTATGACGATGCAAGCCTTTAACTTTGATAACCTGACTCCTGACTTCATGTGGTACGCACTGGAGAGCATCGGAGTTCGCGCTGAATCCGGGCTTCTCGCTCTCAACAGTTACGAAAACCGGGTATATCAATTCATCGATGAAGACCGTAAACGCTACGTGGTTAAATTTTATCGCCCGCAGCGCTGGAACACAGCGCAGATCCAAGAAGAGCACGATTTCGCGTTAGAGCTGATCGAACAAGAGTTACCGGTTGCTCCACCGATACGGATCAACGGCGCAACCTTACATGAATATCAAGGCTATCTATTCGCACTATTTGAAAGTGTCGGTGGCAGACAATATGAAGTCGACAATCTAGATCAATTGGAAGGCGTAGGACGTTTTCTTGGTCGTATTCATAAAGCGAGTGCCGGAAGAGCATTCCAGCATCGTCCGACCATCAGCTTAGATGAGTATCTTTATCAGCCTCGTAAGATTCTAGAGAACTCTCAGTTTATCCCGACACACCTGGAGAACGCGTTCTTCAATGACGTCGATCTTCTAATTAAAGAGTTGGAGAGCCAATGGCCGAGCAATATTGAGAATATCCGCCTACATGGTGACTGCCACCCAGGTAATATTCTGTGGCGTGACGGGCCAATGTTCGTCGATCTTGATGACGCACGAAACGGCCCTGCGATACAAGATCTGTGGATGCTGCTTAATGGTGAACGCCAAGATAAGCTAATGCAACTGGATATTCTGCTAGAGAGTTATCAAGAATTTTGCGATTTTAATACCGCGCAACTGAAACTAATCGAACCACTACGTGGTCTACGTATGGTGCATTACATGGCATGGTTGGCAAAACGATGGCACGATCCGGCGTTTCCTCTGGCCTTCCCGTGGTTTAATGACCCGAAATATTGGGAGCAACAAGTACTTGCTTGTAAAGAGCAAATTGCTACCCTGAAAGAGCCACCACTTTCGTTAATGCCTCAGTGGTAACCGCAATCGCAACATACAACTAGATAAAAATTCAAACATAATGGAGATTGGATAAATGAAAAAGCTATTCGCATTTTTCTCATTGATCATGTTGAGCCTTTCCGCTCACGCGGCGAAATTTAACGAAGGTGAACACTACAAAGTTCTCGATCTAGAAGCATCAAAAAAACCAATGGTGACAGAGTTCTTCTCTTTTTACTGCCCACATTGTAATAGCTTTGAGCCTATCATCCAGCAGCTAAAACAACAGCTACCTGCAAACGCTAAACTGCAGAAGAACCATGTTTCATTCATGGGTGGCAACATGGGTATGCCAATGAGCAAAGCTTACGCGACGATGATTGCACTGAAAGTGGAAGACAAAATGGTACCCGTGATGTTTAACCGCATCCACAACATGAACAAGCCACCACGTGATGAAGCGGAACTGCGTCAAATCTTTTTAGATGAAGGTATCAACGCGAAGAAATTTGACGCGGCGTACAACGGCTTTGCAGTTGATTCAATGGTTCGCCGTTTCGATAAAGCATTCAAAGATAGCGGCCTTTCAGGCGTACCAGCAGTCGTGGTTAACAACCGTTACCTAATAGACGCTCAAGGTATCAGTTCTCTCGATGAGTACTTCGAGTTAGTGAACTTCTTATTGAAGAAATAAGGTTTAATAAAGGAAGCTTCGGCTTCCTTTTTTTTGCTTGTTCAAAAATCATCATTGATAAATAATTAACCTGGAAATTTAAAGCTTTACTGCTATTAATAACCCGTTCTAAGAACCGGTGGGCAAGGAGCCCTTGAATGAAAATAAAAATAACTCTCTTGGCATTGAGTATTGCGGCTTCTCCCGCTTTTGCCAAGCTTGCAGACCAACAAGGTTTCAGTGGTGAAATCTCTATCAATACCGGGGTTGCCTCTTCCACCTCAAACTTTAATACCGATGCTGATAGCAATCTTTCATCCATAGATCAGAAGGCTTCTTCGGAAAGCTCATTTCTGATTGCTCCTTTAGGTAACCTTGCTTACACCTTTGGTGAAAAGTTGAATCATCAAGTTTACACGGGTACGGCACGTGATGACGTAGCAACAGGTACCGTGGTGCTTGAAGTGGGTTATAAATACCAACTTGAATCTGGCATGGTGATCGATGCTTCTATTCTGCCAACCATTATGTCTGATGAGACTTGGGCTAACCCATACAAAGTTGGAGAAGCTCGTAGCAAAACAGACGAAACCGGTAATGCGTTCCGTCTAAAGCTGGATAGTATTGCTGGCTCTGCGTTCTCTGTCGATATGGCTTTCGCGACCAGAGATGTGGATAACGACCTAGTTGAATACGAAGAACTAAAGCGTGATGCAGATACCTTCTACCTAAAAGGTCAGTACCGACAACCGATTAACCGCATCATGATGCTGGTTCCGTCTTTGATTTATCAATCAACAGACGCTGAAGGCGGTGCAGACTCATTCGAGCAATTCGGGGGAGAAGTCAGTTTATTTGGTGGCACGGGCCGTCACCAGTACGCGCTAACAGCGGGTTACAGCCAACGCTCTTACGATGCAAGCAACCCGATCTACGACAAGAAGCGTAACGACGACAACATCAATCTATTCGCCGCGTATGAATATGAACAGTTCATGGACTGGGAAAACTGGTCGTTTGTTGCTCTTGCAGGCTACGGTACTAGCGACTCGAACATTACCTTCTACGATGAGTCACAATACATCGCTTCAGTTGGCTTGAACTACAAGTTCTAATCACTGCTAACTCATAGCAACCAACCTGAATAACGAAAGCCTGCACACAAGCAGGCTTTCTATTTACTACTACTACACAGCTTGAGCCGTGAGTTGCTTCAACAATCGGTCCATCGCTCGATAGCCCAGCGCCTCAGATAAATGCTTCTTTTCAATCTGCTCGTTACCGTCAAGGTCGGCAATGGTTCGTGCCACCTTAATGATTCGGTGATAAGCACGAATCGATAAACCCAACCGATGCAGCGCGGTTTCCAGAAACTCCGCATCTTCACGTCGAAGTGGGCAATACTTTTCAATTTCTCGGCTACCTAGTAGCGCATTCGATTTATGATTCCTAGATAGCATCAACTGACGAGCTTGTTTAACTCGGAGTTTAACCACTTGGGTCGTTTCTCCACGCTCCCCTCCTTCAGCAAGCATTCCTTTAGGTAACAAAGGGATCTCTAATGACATATCAAATCGATCAAGTAATGGTCCCGACAAGCGATTGAGATAACGCAGGATGATCTGTGGGTTAGCCCGCGCTTGATTTCCCTCGTAGTAACCCGTAGGGCTTGGGTTGAGTGCACCGACTAATTGAAAGCGCGCAGGAAAACGAGTCTTACCCGCCGCGCGCGAAATGATTATCTCGCCCGACTCTAGTGGCTCTCGCAATGAATCAAGCACTTTGCGCTCAAACTCCGGCATCTCATCCAAGAACAATAAACCGTTATGCGCCAAAGAAATCTCTCCGGGGCGTGGCACTGAGCCACCACCCACCAATGCCGCCATTGAGCTTGAATGGTGAGGAGATCGAAAAGGTCGTTGCTTCCAGTTGTATTGATTGATCTCTTGTTGAGTTAAAGAAGCGATCGAAGCCGTTTCCATCGCTTCTTCGTTACTCATCTCAGGCAATAAATCGCGTAGTCGCGAGGCCAACATCGTTTTGCCAGTTCCAGGCGGGCCGAGGAACAATAAATTATGGTTACCAGCAGCAGCTATTTCTAATGCTCGCTTGCCTTGCTGCTGGCCGATAATATCTTGTAGGTCGCGAAGCACTGAAACATCAGCCTGATGATGTTCCGTTCTATATAGACCAAGCTGAGCCTGACCACACATATCCGCACAAACCTCCAACAAGGTTTGCGCCGACTTATGTGCCCCTTTACCGACTAAAGCTGCCTGATCGCCATTGTGATGCGGTACGACTAAGCAACGCTCAACTCTGTCAGCAGCGAGTGTTGCAGGCAGTACCCCTTTCACTGAGCGCAACTCACCCGACAGCGCTAACTCACCAATAAATTCATGTTGAGCTATTTTTGATGTGGGTAACTGATCCGATGCCACCAAAATCCCAAGCGCGATTGGCAGGTCGAAACGGCCCCCTTCTTTAGGTAAATCGGCGGGGGCGAGGTTGACCGTGATTCTTTTTGATGGGAATTCAAAACGAGAATTGATGATGGCGCTTCTGACTCGGTCTTTGGATTCCTTGACCGTTGTTTCAGGCAGACCCACCAACGTAAAACCGGGCATTCCATTGCTTATATGGACCTCAACGGTCACCTCTGGCGCTTCTACACCCACACTAGCTCGGCTATGAATTATCGCGAGTCCCATAACTTTCCTTTGTCTTTGATTTAAAAGTATTCGCTCTGGATATTCGTTGTACACCAAAGCTATCAAGTTGTTATATAGCTTGGTGGAATGGTGTTTTAATGTGAAAAAAGAATGACATTTTCCTTGTCATACAACAGATTTGTGTGATAACACTAGAGATGTAGACATTTACTGAAGACAATAAACGAGAAAACTCGAATTTTATGATTTTTAACGCTCGCATTTACGCACTGATTAACCTGATTATCGTAGTCATTATTGAGACTGCGCGGGGGCGAGTGGGAAAAAAGTAACCACGAATTAGAAAAAACCCCCGCACTGAAAAGTTCGGGGGTTTTTTCTAATTTAACGGCTCAATTTTTATAATTTTATTATTTTCGGCTTTGCCGATTTACAGGAAGAATGGGAGCACAAGATGTGCAGAGACAATGGAAACAGTTACCAAAATAAAGGTAATACGGAGGAACTACGATGAAAGGCGCAGAACTAGTCGTATCCGCACTCAAGCAACAAGGCATTGAGACCGTATTTGGTTACCCAGGTGGTGCCATCATGCCAATCTACGATGCACTCTATGACGGCGGGGTTGAACATATCCTATGTCGCCATGAGCAAGGCGCTGCTATGGCCGCTATCGGTATGGCTCGAGCAACACAAGACGTCGCGGTTTGCATGGCAACCTCAGGCCCAGGCGCAACTAACTTAGTTACTGGCCTTGCTGACGCCTTTATGGATTCCATCCCACTCGTTGCTATAACAGGCCAAGTTGCTAGCTCCCACATAGGCACCGATGCATTCCAAGAAATGGATGTGATTGGTATGTCTTTGTCATGCACTAAACACAGCTACCTCGTTACCGACATTGAAGATCTTGCGCCAACATTAACTGAAGCATTCATCGTTGCAAAAGCAGGACGTCCCGGTCCGGTTATTGTCGATATCGCTAAAGATGTTCAATTGGCAGAAGCACCTGTTAACACTCTCCCTGAATTTACTCCACCAGCCATTCCTGTTGCGACAACCGATGCCATTGAGCAGGCACAATACTTTTTGTCTCAAGCGACCCGTCCTGTTTTATATGTAGGTGGTGGTGTTCAACTGGCTAAAGCGACGGACTCTGTTCGTGAGTTCTTACGCCTTAACCCAATGCCAGCAGTAAGCACACTGAAAGGCTTGGGTACCATCGAACGTGACGACCCACACTATCTTGGTATGCTAGGTATGCACGGCACCAAAGCTGCTAACCTAGTGGTTCAAGAGAGCGATCTGCTGATTGTTGTTGGCGCTCGTTTCGATGATCGGGTAACCGGAAAACTTGATACCTTTGCACCGCACGCGAAGGTTATTCATATCGATATCGATGCGGCAGAGTTCAGTAAACTGCGTCTGGCCGATGCACCAATTCGTGGTGACATCAACAAAATCATGCCTCAGTTGGAACTAAGCCAAGACATCTCATCTTGGGTCCACCACTCTGAAGGGCTACGCAGTTCATTCAAGTGGCGCTACGATCACCCAGGCGATCTGATATTTGCTCCACTACTGTTAAAACAACTGTCAGACATGATGCCAGCAAGCTCTATCGTTTCAACCGATGTGGGCCAACACCAAATGTGGGCAGCTCAACACATTCAGCCTCGCGATCCACAAAACTTCATCACCTCTGCCGGTTTAGGCACCATGGGCTTTGGCTTGCCCGCTGCAATGGGTGCATCGGTTGGCCGTCCTGATGACCAATCAATTCTTATCTCTGGTGATGGCTCGTTCATGATGAACGTGCAAGAGCTTGGGACGCTGAAACGCCGTCAGATCCCAGTAAAGATGGTGCTTCTAAATAACTCTCGCTTGGGCATGGTTCGCCAATGGCAATCACTGTTCTTTGATGGCCGCCACAGTGAAACCATCTTGGATGACAACCCAGATTTCGTAATGCTCGCAAAAGCATTCGATATCCCAGGCAAAACCATCACGCGTAAAGAAGAAGTAGAGCCAGCACTGAAAGAGATGCTAGAGAGCAAAACCGCTTACCTACTTCATGTTCTTATCGATGAAGAAGAAAACGTATGGCCACTAGTACCGCCAGGTGCTTCGAACAGTGAGATGTTGGAGAACACATAACATGAAAAGATACCTATTAGACATCAAAGCCGATGATAAGCCTGTACTACTAGAGCGTGTTCTTCGTGTTATCCGCCACCGTGGCTTTATAGTTAAGCAAGTCGCGGGCACTCAAAACCACGAAAGCAAAGTGGCAAGTGTTGAGATCATTGTCGACAGTGACCGTCCGATATCTTTCTTAGTCAATCAAATCGAAAAGCTGTGGGATGTGCGTACCGTTGACGTTATCTCAATCAGCCGTAATGAATTGCCAAACAACAACTTACAACAAAAGATAAACGCATAAGGAACCGCAAACATGACAGCTAAAACGGCAGACTATATTTGGTTTAACGGTGAGATGGTTCCTTGGGCCGAGGCGAACGTTCACGTCCTGACTCACGCAATGCACTACGGTACTTCTGTATTTGAAGGTGTTCGTTGCTACAACACACCAAAGGGGCCGGTTATTTTCCGTCACCCTGAGCACGCTAAGCGCCTAAAAGACTCAGCAAAAATCTACCGCTTCCCGATTCCTTACACTGAGGAAGAAATTATGGAAGCGACTCGCGAAACGCTACGTCAAAATAAACTAGAGTCAGCGTACATCCGCCCTCTCGGTTTTGTCGGTAACGTGGGCTTGGGCGTATGCCCTCCAGAAAACACTGAGATGGAACTGATCATCGCTGCTTTCCCTTGGGGTTCTTATCTAGGCGAAGAAGCGCTAGAAAATGGCGTTGATGCGATGATTTCTAGCTGGAACCGTGCAGCGCCAAACACCATCCCAACCGCAGCAAAAGCCGGTGGTAACTACCTATCTTCACTACTGGTTGGTGGTGAAGCGCGTCGTCATGGTTACGATGAAGGTATCGCGCTAAGTGTCGATGGTTATCTTTCTGAAGGCGCAGGTGAGAACATCTTTGTGGTACGTAATGGCGTGCTATCGACACCACCAGCGACCAGCGCAATTCTGCCGGGTATCACTCGTGATTCGATCATGACACTAGCAAAAGACATGGGGTATGAGATCCGTGAAGAGAACATTGCTCGTGAAGCGCTATACCTTGCCGATGAAGTATTCATGACAGGCACAGCTGCAGAGATCGTTCCGGTTCGCAGCGTAGACAAAATTACAGTAGGTGAAGGAAAACGCGGCCCTATCACTGAAAAAGTTCAAGCGGCTTACTTTGGTCTATTCAATGGGACCACTGAAGATAAGTGGGGCTGGTTAGATTACGTTTATCCAGCAGACCACACTTCAGCAAACCAAACACAAGCAAATCAGTAAGCAACAGCCAAATATTTTATAAGGATTTAAGCAATGCCAATCTATCGTTCAGCAACAACTACCCACGGACGCAACATGGCTGGTGCGCGCGCTTTATGGCGTGCAACTGGCGTTAAAGATGATGACTTCGGTAAGCCAATCATCGCGGTTGTAAACTCTTTCACTCAATTCGTACCAGGCCACGTTCATCTTAAAGACATGGGGCAACTGGTTGCGGGTGAAATCGAGAAAGCGGGCGGTATCGCTAAAGAATTCAACACCATCGCAGTTGATGATGGTATCGCAATGGGTCACGGCGGCATGCTGTACTCACTGCCATCACGTGAGCTTATCGCAGACTCAGTAGAATACATGGTCAATGCGCACTGTGCGGATGCGATGGTGTGTATCTCTAACTGTGACAAAATCACTCCGGGAATGATGATGGCAGCAATGCGTCTTAACATCCCAGTGATCTTTGTATCTGGCGGTCCAATGGAAGCGGGTAAAACCAAACTTTCAGATCAGATCATCAAGCTAGACCTTGTTGACGCAATGATCCAAGGTGCCGATCCAACGATTTCTGATGAGCAAAGTGAGCAAGTAGAGCGTTCTGCGTGTCCTACCTGTGGCTCTTGTTCAGGCATGTTCACGGCAAACTCAATGAACTGTCTAACCGAAGCACTTGGCCTATCTCAACCTGGTAACGGTTCTATGCTAGCAACGCACGCCGATCGTGAAGCGCTATTCATCAATGCAGGTAAGCGCATTGTTGAGCTAACTAAGCGTTATTACGAGCAAGATGACGAATCAGCACTGCCGCGCAATATTGCTAACCGCGCAGCATTTGAAAACGCGATGGCACTGGATATCGCAATGGGCGGTTCTAGTAACACCGTTCTTCACCTATTGGCTTCAGCTCAAGAAGGTGAGATTGACTTTGATATGGGTGATATCGACGAGATGTCTCGCCGCGTTCCACACCTATGTAAGGTTGCGCCTTCAACACCTAAATACCACATGGAAGACGTTCACCGTGCTGGTGGCGTAATGGCTATCTTAGGTGAGCTTGATCGTGCCGGTCTATTGAACAACCAAACTCGCACCGTTCTTGGTCTAAGCATGCAAGAGCAACTTGCTCAATACGACATCATGCAGACAGAAGACGAAGCCGTGCTTAAGTTCTTCCGCGCTGGCCCTGCTGGTATCCGTACTACCAAGGCATTCTCACAAGATTGCCGTTGGGATCGCCTTGATGATGACCGCGTCGATGGTTGTATTCGTACCAAAGAGAACGCATTCAGCCAAGAAGGTGGCCTAGCGGTACTTTCAGGTAACATCGCCGTTGATGGTTGTATCGTTAAAACTGCGGGTGTTGATGAAGAAAACCTTAAATTCCAAGGCCCTGCTATCGTATTTGAAAGCCAAGACAGTGCCGTTGATGGCATCTTAGGCGGCAAAGTAAAAGCGGGCGAAGTGGTTGTTATTCGTTACGAAGGTCCTAAAGGTGGTCCGGGCATGCAAGAAATGCTTTACCCAACCACTTACCTAAAATCGATGGGCCTAGGCAAGTCTTGTGCACTGCTAACAGATGGTCGTTTCTCTGGTGGCACATCGGGTCTGTCTATCGGTCACGCTTCTCCAGAAGCAGCCAGTGGCGGTGTAATTGGCCTAGTGAATACTGGCGACATCATCACTATCGACATCCCAAGCCGTTCAATCACACTTGATGTACCTGAAGCTGAACTTGAAGCGCGTCGTGTTAAACAAGACGAACTAGGCTGGAAACCAGAAAACCGTCAGCGTGAAGTGTCTTTCGCACTGAAGGCTTACGCAAGCATGGCGACCAGTGCCGACAAAGGCGCTGTTCGTGATAAGTCTAAGCTTGAGGGCTAATCTATGAGTGATGACTCGGTCAGCCCCCAACAACAAACTGGCGCAGATTACCTGCGTCAGATCTTGAGAGCCCCCGTTTACGAAGCGGCAATCGTAACACCTCTACAAGATATGCCACGTCTAAGCGCTCGTATCGGTAATCAGGTTCAGCTAAAGCGAGAAGACCGTCAACCAGTCCACTCGTTCAAGCTGCGTGGTGCCTACAACATGGTATCAAGTCTTTCAGATCAACAAAAAGCTGCTGGAGTAATTGCTGCATCAGCGGGTAATCACGCTCAAGGTATGGCGCTGTCTGGTTCTAAACTGGGCATTCAGACCACGATTGTGATGCCAAAAACCACGCCAGATATCAAGGTTGATGCGGTACGTGGCTTTGGCGGTAACGTGGTTCTGCACGGCAGCAACTTTGATGAAGCCAAGGCAGAAGCCGAGCGTCTTTCTGCTGAACATGGCTTTACCTTTGTACCTCCTTTCGATCACCCGCTGGTGATTGCAGGCCAAGGCACCATGGGCATGGAAATGCTTCAACAGAATGGTCACATGGATTACATCTTTGTGCCGGTTGGTGGTGGTGGCTTAGCTGCGGGTGTTGCTGTATTGGTAAAACAGCTAATGCCAGAGATTAAAGTCATTGCAGTAGAACCAGAAGATTCGGCTTGCTTGAAAGCGGCTCTCGATGCTGGTGAACCTGTAGTACTGGATCAGGTCAGCATGTTTGCCGATGGCGTTGCGGTTAAACGCATTGGTGAAGAGACCTTCCGCCTATGTCAGCAGTACATCGATGGCCACATTGCCGTCTCTAGTGATGAGATCTGCTCGGCGGTGAAAGACATCTTTGAAGACACTCGTGCGATTGCTGAACCTTCAGGAGCGCTTGCTCTGGCTGGCTTGAAGAAGTTTGCTGAGCAGAACCAACTGCAAGACAAGCAATTGGCAACGGTACTGTCTGGTGCTAACACCAACTTCCACGGTCTGCGTTATGTCTCTGAACGTTGTGAGCTGGGTGAGAAGCGAGAAGGTCTACTTGCTGTGACGATTCCAGAGCGACAAGGGGCATTCCTAGAGTTCTGTAATATTATTGGTGGTCGAGCGGTGACTGAGTTTAACTACCGCCACAACGACGAAAGCCTCGCGAATATCTTCGTTGGTGTACGTCTGCAAGGTGGCCAAGAAGAACTCGAACACATCATCAATGACCTACGAGAAGGTGGCTACCCAGTTGTCGATCTATCTGATGATGAGATGGCAAAACTGCACATTCGTTATATGATTGGCGGTAAACCATCAAAAACATTGAAAGAGCGCCTATACAGTTTTGAGTTCCCGGAATACCCAGGTGCCTTAATTAAGTTCCTTGATACCTTAGGTACCCACTGGAACATCAGCTTGTTCAACTATCGTAACCACGGTGCCGATTACGGTCGTGTATTGTGTGGCTTTGAACTAGGTGATAATGATTTAGCTCAGTTCTCGACACACCTCCGAGAGCTTGGTTATCAGTGTAAAGATGAAACCGATAACCCTTCCTACAAGTTCTTCTTGTCTTAAGAGTTAACGACCGAATCAAAAAAGAGCGAGTATTTACTCGCTCTTTTTATTGGTGCTGACTCAGCTCAAGCTTGAAAAGGATCTTCTTGTAAACAGATCATTAGATCGCCTTACGATGATCCAACCAATCTTGGTGAAGCTGTTCACTTGATCCTAGATATTTGACCATCCATTCGATCAATTTATGGTTGTCGTCTTTTCGCCAAACCAAACAGCAATGGCTCTGTGGGCTTGGTTCTGGCAAGATCTTCTCCACCAGCAAACCCTGCTCAATAATAGGCGCAGCGATATGTCTTGGCATGTAGCCCACTCCAACACCGTTCTTAAGGCACTCAATCGCACTGTACCAATTAGGTAATAGAAGACGTCTCTGACTCGCATAGTGCCCGGTGTGTCGCTTAGGTAACACACTAGAGGTATCATCCAAACATATTGCTGGATACTGGCTAACGAATTCTTCATTAAGGTTTTGCTCTCGCACACACGGGTGACTTGGTGACATCACAAATGCCCAGTCTAAGCGCCCCATGTCTTTGACCTCAAAGTCACCACCAACAGGAATCGCGGAAGTGGCACCAATCACGATATCCGCCCTGCCCTGTGCTATCGCTTCCCAAGAGCCGTTGAACACCTCCATGTTGATCTGAAGTTCGGCAAACTCAAACGTTTGATAGAACGCTTCAATCATCGGCTTCATTTTGTCGAGCTTAACCACATTATCGAGCGTTAGGCGCAGGGTCTTCTTCCAGCCACGAGCAGCTCGTCGAGTTTGAGCACTAATCTCTTCCATCTGCCTCAGCAACGCACGAGCCTCTTCAATGAACAGTTCACCAGCAGGCGTCAGTTCAACCTTTCTCGGTAAGCGTCTGAAAAGTAAAACATCCAATTCTTGTTCGACCTGTCTAACCCCATAACTGATCGCTGATGGCACTTTGTGCAGCTGCTGTGCCGCAGCAGTAAAACTGCCTAAGCGGGCAACCGTATCGAGCATTTCTAAAGAGGATTTAGAGAACATAAGCCTTCAAATTTTTTGATTGATAACTACATATTTTAGCGTTTTATTTTATCAGTTTTGAAAAATAGAATGTAATGATTAATAAACAGGGGCTTTCAGTCCTTTATATCAAACAATTTTTTTGATGATAAAAACACCACTACTTTTAGTTTAATGGCATTTTATGAATATTTCTAAATTTCAATTGGTCTACCTTGCAGTTCTCTCAATGCTTGGTTTTATTGCGACCGATATGTACCTTCCTGCATTTAAGGCGATGGAGATCGATTTCGCAACAGGCCCAGAACAGATCGCATTGTCGTTAACCGTGTTTCTTGGCGGTATGGCAATGGGTCAACTTCTGTGGGGACTCGCGAGCGACAAGTACGGTCATCGCAATACGTTAGCCGTTGGCTTAATGCTATTCACTATTGCCTCATTCGGCTTAGCGTTCAGTACTGAGGTCTGGCACCTACTGACACTGCGCTTCATTCAAGCGATCGGGGTGTGCGCTCCCGCTGTAATTTGGCAAGCAATGGTTATCAAGCGCTACTCCCAGAGCAGTAGCCAACAAATTTTTGCGACCATCATGCCTTTAGTGGCGCTATCTCCAGCATTAGCACCTCAATTAGGTGTATTACTCGCGAACAACTTTGGTTGGCACAGTATCTTCATCACATTAACCTTGATGGGTGCATTGTTAGCAGTAACGACAATGGCTCAACCAAAAGAAGCACCTGAGGTCAAACAAACATCGGTCAAAACAGACATCAAGATGTTGCTTAAATCAAAGCCTTACATGGGTAATGTGCTGATGTTTGCTTCGGCTTCGGCGGCGTTCTTCGCTTATCTAACTGGTATGCCAGAGATCATGGCTCAACTAGGTTATGAAGCAAAAGACATCGGTCTTAGCTTTATTCCACAGACAATCGCATTCATGGCGGGTGGTTATTTCGGCAAACAAGCTGTGAAGAAATACGGCGATGGTTTGGTACTAAGAAACCTTATTGGCTTGTTCAGTGTTGCTGCGATGCTAATCTTTATCGCATCACAGTGGGAACTGACATCAATCTGGCCTCTATTAGCACCTTTCTGTTTGATTGCTATAGCGAATGGTGCACTTTACCCAATCGTAGTAAACCGTGCGCTATCAAGTGCTAAGCAAAGCCCGGCAACAGCGGCGGGTCTACAAAACAGCCTGCAAATTACTATAAGTGGCCTCTCAAGCGCACTAGTTGCAGCAATGGCTAGCCAAGCGTTAAGCGCCACAGGTATCGCAGTTGTGATCTGTTTGGGAGCACTGTGGATTGGCTATATTGTTTCGAACAAAGAGCTATCAGAACACTTTGCAACGCCGGATAACTCTCGCGTCGTCACAGAAGAGAAGCAAGACTAGCTTCTAGCTTCTAGCTTCTAGCTTAATAAAAACCAAAAAGAGCGAGATGACTCGCTCTTTTTTATACCTACGCTTAATATCAACTTACTGTTTTGGTAACGACGTCGAAACCTCTTCACCATCGGCAACTTCTAGTGCTGGCGCTTTATGACGACTGTATTCATCATAGTTAACCACTCGGCTACGTCCCATATCTTTCGCCATGTAGAGCGCTTTATCTGCCATCTTCACCAAAGACTCGGTATTAGATGCAGGCTTAGGGTACATAGCGACACCAATTGAAACACCTAACTGACCTAGTGAAAGCCCTTTATGTTCAAGGTGCATAGAACGCACGGCATCACACAGTGTCTGACCAAATTCCGTCGCTTGTTGCATAGAATAGTGCGGAAGCAATACTGCGAGCTCCTCCCCCCCCAACCTGCAGGCTATCTCATCGTCACTCACACTTTGTTTGAGCAGCGTGCTGATCTCTTTTAAGACGAAATCACCCGCATCATGACCAAAATTATCATTGAAACGTTTGAAGTGATCTAAATCGAGCATCAATAGCGACAAAGGTTGATCGCTGGTGGCTGAATTCATTGAGTGCTCTTCTAACTTCTGATCAAAGAAACGACGATTGAATAAGCCGGTTAATGGGTCGCTTAAGGCTTGTGAACGCAACTTCTCTTGCAGGCTCAGATTAGCCAACGCTAAACCGAGATGTTCTGAAACACTAAAAGCTAACTGTTCGGTAATCGGGTCAATTTTGATGTCGCCCTGACCAAAGTAAAGATGCATTATACCAATAGTATTACCGTGTGCAGTCAACGGGATACAGAGGGTTTGGTTGTTGTCCATTTCATGCATATGGCCACAGCTCAATGAGTGGAAATCATTATTAGACAAGTGAGCCCGTCCTTTACGTAACGACCAGCATTCTTCAGGGGCAAAGCTTGCGCTTCCTGGCCATATATCTCCCCAATCAAGTTGCGTAATCAGTTGATTTCGAGATGCCCTCATCAAAGAAACACTGCCGTTCACGTTACCTAAAATTCTCGGCAAAATATCAGAGACAATCTGCTGGGCTTCCACCATGTTATTACACGCTGCAAGCATATTCGCTAGACGGTGCATCAGTTCGATTTCATGGGTTCTTTGGCGAATACGCTCGTCTTGTTTCTTTTGCTCTTCTTCCACTTTATGAACGATTTGACGGTTGCTCACATAAGACGTACCAATCAAAAAACTCAAGCTCAGCAATACCATACCAATTAGAATTCCCATTAATTGGAAATTCATCTGCTTAAGTTGGTGCATTGGCAAAGAAATTATCACAACGAAATCTTGCCCGTTAACACTCTCTTTCATTGAATAATAAATTCGGTCTACTGAGGTTACGGTACTAAAGCGCACATCACTGCCCGTGCCTTGTTGAAGTGCTTGTTTGAATTCAGGACGGTTACCATGATTTTCAACTCTAGCCAATGCATGGTCAGACAGATCCGTATCACCAATCACGACACCATCAAGATTAATAACCTGAATTCTTAATCGTGTATTGGCTTGAGTCAGATTGCCAATGTAATCATCGACATCCATATCAGACGTAAATAGCTCGCTGTCTTCACGAATTTCATAAATAACATCTGACATTAGAGAAACCAAATGGTCACGCTCATTCTCAACCACCAGCTTTTCCAAGGTTATATAAAAACCATACAGGCCTATTAACATTGAAAAAGATAAAATAATTATCGGCAACGTTTGCCATTTCTTTTCAACCAGCCTCACAAAAAACCAACCTTAAACACACCGAGTAATATTCGAAGATTAACAACCAGTTTAAAAAACACAATCATCAAATAGATTGTTTCATTAACTATGAGTACCTGGTACAAAAAAGCCAGTAGCTAAGCTACTGGCTCTCATTACTTCACTAATAACAAAACTGAGCGACTATTTTTTCTTAACCGGACGCTGCCAGTTAGCTATCTTACGTTCTTTAGCGCGGCTGATAACAAGTTCATTTTCAGAAACATCACGTGTTACCGTCGAGCCTGCACCAACAGTGGCGCCGTTTCCAATAATCACAGGTGCGATCAACTGACTATCAGAACCAACAAACACGTCATCGCCAATGATGGTCTTAAACTTATTTGCACCATCATAATTACAAGTGATAGCGCCCGCACCAACATTGACACGTTGACCGATTTCCGCATCACCTAGGTAAGTAAGGTGATTAGCTTTAGAACCCTCACCAAGACGAGTGTTCTTCACTTCAACAAAGTTACCTACATGCGAATCGTTACGCATGTCAGCACCAGGACGCAGACGAGTGAAAGGACCAACTGTGCAGTCTTCACCAACGGTCGCACCTTCAATTACGCTGTATGGACGAATTACGGTGTTGTCATCAATTTCACAGTCTTTCAATACACAGCCCGTACCAATAATCACGTTGTCGCCAATGCTTACGCTGCCTTCAATAATAACGTTGGTGTCGATTTCAACATCCATACCGCACTGCAGTTCACCGCGTAGGTCAAAGCGGCTTGGATCGCGTAACATAACACCTTGTTTCAATAGTTTATCAGACTGCTCAGCTTGATAAGCTCGCTCTAGACGAGCCAATTGAGAACGGTCGTTAACGCCTTCAACTTCAATTGGACTTATCGGATGCACGGCTTCAACCGCACGACCTTCATCGTGAGCTGCTGCAATAACGTCAGTCAGGTAGTATTCACCTTGGGCGTTGTCGTTGCTTAGGCCAGATAACCAACGCTTCAGATCACCGCCAGTAGCAACCATCACTCCGGTATTAATCTCTTTGATAAGCTTCTGTTCATCAGTTGCATCTTTTTGCTCAACAATAGCGACTACAGGACCATTTCGACGAATAATACGACCGTAACCCATTGGGTTATCAAGAACGACGGTAAGTAGTGCTATACCACCATTTGGCTGAGCGTCTAATAGGTTTTCAATAGTTTCAGGCGAGATGAGTGGCACATCTCCGTACAGCACTAGTACCTTTTCATCATCAGCAAAGTGCGCAGATGCTTGATCCACCGCGTGACCTGTACCCAACTGATCGGCTTGCAGAGCCCAATTCACAGACTCTTCAGCTAGAGTCGCCTGCATCTGCTCACCACCATGACCGTAGACCAAATGGATGTTTTGAGCACCTAAACCATTACAGGTATCGATAACATGTTTCACCATTGGCTTGCCCGCAAGTGTATGCAGAACCTTTGGTGTATTTGAATACATGCGAGTACCTTTGCCCGCTGCGAGAATTACTGCGCTAAACTTCATTGTAAACCTATCCAACATTTTTTTTATTAAGCCGATATTGTAACCGTTTTTGGCTTACGAATTAAATCGCAATAGCAATTTAACCAGTACTTATACGTAAACGGAGCATTTTTGAGATATCCAAAATACAAAAAGGCGACCCTTAGGTCGCCTTTATCTCAGAATCGATAATCTTATAAAAGATTAACGACGCCTTTTTGTCAGTTCGATAACTCGTAACTGAGCAATGGCTTTAGCCAGTTCACCGGCCGCTTGTGCGAAGTCTATGTCGCCATGCTGATTTTGGATATTCTCCACAGCCTTGCGTTTAGCTTCTTCCGCCTTTGCTGCGTCTAGCTCTTCACCACGGATAGCTGTATCAGCTAGTACAGTCGCTGTACCAGGCTGAACTTCTACCATACCACCAGAAACATAAATAATTTCTTCGTGGCCGTGTTGCTTAACAATACGCACCATACCAGGCTTGATAGCGGTCAGCAGTGGAGTATGACCATGGAAAATACCAAGTTCACCCTCACTACCGGTCACCTGAAACGTCTCAACAAGACCAGAGAAAATTTGCTTCTCGGCACTTACAACGTCTAGGTGAAAGGTTATTGCTGCCATATCGCCTCCTAGTTAGCCTTATAGCTTCTTAGCATTCTCGATAGCTTCGTCAATTGCACCACAGTACATGAACGCTTGCTCTGGAATGTCATCGTATTCACCAGATAGAAGACCTTGGAAGCCACGTAGAGTCTCTTTAAGAGGTACGTAAACACCTGGGTCACCTGTAAATACTTCCGCTACGTGGTAAGGCTGAGTTAGGAACTTCTCAATCTTACGAGCACGAGATACAACTTGCTTATCTTCTTCAGATAGCTCATCCATACCTAGGATAGCAATGATATCTTTCAGCTCTTTGTAGCGCTGAAGAGTAGACTGAACGCCACGAGCGATGTCGTAGTGTTCTTGTCCAACTACCAATGGATCCAGTTGACGTGAAGTAGAATCTAGCGGGTCGATCGCTGGGTATAGACCCATAGATGCGATGTTACGGTTAAGTACAACCGTTGCATCCAAGTGAGCGAACGTTGTTGCTGGAGACGGGTCAGTCAAGTCATCCGCAGGTACATATACCGCCTGTACAGACGTGATAGAACCAGCTTTAGTTGACGTGATACGCTCTTGTAGAACACCCATTTCTTCAGCTAGTGTAGGTTGGTAACCTACCGCAGAAGGCATACGGCCTAGAAGTGCTGATACTTCAGTACCTGCTAGTGTATAACGGTAGATGTTATCAACGAACAGTAGAACGTCACGACCTTCGTCACGGAAACGCTCAGCCATTGTTAGACCAGTCAGTGCAACACGTAGACGGTTACCTGGTGGCTCGTTCATCTGACCGTAAACCATCGCTACTTTTGATTCTTCAGGTTTTTCGATGTTTACAACACCGGCTTCCTGCATTTCAAAGTAGAAATCGTTACCTTCACGAGTACGCTCACCTACACCTGCAAATACAGATAGGCCTGAGTGTTGAAGTGCGATGTTGTTGATAAGTTCCATCATGTTAACGGTCTTACCTACACCAGCACCACCGAATAGACCGATTTTACCACCCTTAGCGAATGGACAAATCAAGTCGATTACTTTAACACCAGTTTCTAGAAGAGCGGTCTCGTTAGACTGCTCTTCGTAGCTTGGAGCTTCACGGTGAATGGCGTAATGCTCTTCAGCACCAATTTCACCACACTCATCAATCGCGTCCCCTAGGACATTCATGATACGACCCAATGTCTTAGTACCTACTGGTACTGAGATTGGAGCGCCAGTATTTTCAACTGTCAAACCACGACGTAAACCATCAGAGCTACCCATTACGATTGCGCGAACTACGCCACCGCCAAGTTGTTGCTGAACTTCAAGAACTAGACGCTCTTTCACTTCATTAACATTCAGAGCATCGTATACACGAGGTACTTCGCCCTGTGGGAACTCTACGTCGACTACCGCACCGATGATCTGTACGATCTTACCTGTAGCCATCGTTAATCCTCTAACTATTTAGTTTTACCTAAGCTTAAACCGAATAAGCGATTAAACTGCTGATGCGCCTGAAACGATCTCAGAAAGTTCTTGTGTGATTGCCGCTTGACGCGCTTTGTTATACACAAGTTCTAAGTCATCAATAATGTCACCAGCGTTATCTGTTGCTGATTTCATTGCAATCATTCGAGCCGCTTGCTCACAAGCAAGATTCTCTACCACACCTTGATACACTTGAGATTCGACATAGCGAACTAATAATGCATCTAGTAGTGGTTTTGGCTCAGGCTCATAAATATAGTCCCAAGCATGATCGCGTTTCATTTCTTCGCTATTTGATTTAGGCAAAGGAAGTAATTGATCGATCGTTGGTTCTTGTACCATAGTGTTTTCAAACTTATTGAACACTACGAACAGGCGGTCTAACTCGCCTTCATCATATTTCTTCAGCATAACGCTTACAGAGCCAATCAAGTCTTCAAGGCTTGGGCGATCACCCAGACCAGAAACTTGAGCTGCTACTTTCGCGCCGCTGTTATTGAAAAATGCTGTTGCTTTAGAACCTACAATTGCAAGCTCTACATCAGCACCTTTCTCAGACCAATCTTTCATGTCGTTCATAGCTTTTTTGAACAAGTTAATGTTCAAACCACCACAAAGACCACGGTCTGTAGAAACGATGATGTAACCAACACGTTTGGCTTCACGTTCCTCAAGATAAGGATGCTTATACTCGAGGCTACCATTAGCCAAATGACCGATCACTTTACGCATTGTTTCTGCATATGGACGAGTAGCTTCCATTGCGTCTTGAGAACGACGCATTTTCGAAGCTGCTACCATTTCCATTGCTTTCGTAATCTTCTGTGTGCTTTTAACACTACCGATTTTATTACGTATCTCTTTTGCGCCGGCCATCGTTACTCTCCGTTAATGGTATGAGGTGGCCCTAAGACCACCTACCAATTACCAGGTCTGGGTTGCCTTGAAATCGTCAACAAGCTTCTTCAGCTCAGCTTCGATTTCTTTGTTGAAAGCACCCGTTGCGTCGATCTGTGTTGCTAGATCAGCGTATTGACCGCGAGCAAACGACAGTAAAGCAGCTTCAAAATCTAGAACTTTAGACAGCTCTACGTCTTGAAGGTATCCACGCTCTGCAGCGAAGATTACTAGAGCTTGGTCAAATACAGACATAGGAGCGTATTGCTTCTGCTTCATCAGTTCTGTAACTTTTTGACCGTGGTCTAGTTGCTTTTTGGTCGCTTCATCAAGATCCGATGAGAACTGTGCAAATGCTGCTAGTTCACGGTATTGAGCTAGAGCAGTACGGATACCGCCAGATAGCTTCTTGATGATTTTAGTCTGCGCCGAACCACCTACACGAGAAACTGAGATACCAGGGTCAACAGCTGGACGTACGCCCGCGTTGAATAGTTCAGTTTGTAGGAAGATCTGACCATCAGTAATCGAGATTACGTTCGTTGGTACGAATGCAGATACGTCACCAGCTTGCGTTTCGATGATAGGAAGAGCAGTTAAAGAACCAGTCTTGCCTGTCACTTCACCGTTAGTGAACTTTTCTACGTATGCTTCGCTTACACGAGCAGCACGCTCTAGTAGACGAGAGTGAAGGTAGAAAACATCACCAGGGAACGCTTCACGGCCAGGTGGACGCTTAAGTAGTAGTGAAATTTGACGGTAAGCTACCGCTTGCTTAGATAGATCATCATAAACAATCAGTGCATCTTCGCCGCGATCACGGAAGTATTCACCCATCGCACAACCAGCATACGGTGCAAGGTATTGCAGCGCAGCAGATTCAGAAGCAGATGCAACAACAACAACAGTGTTAGCCAGTGCGCCGTGCTCTTCTAGTTTGCGAACTACGTTAGCAATAGTCGACGCTTTTTGGCCGATAGCTACGTAGATAGAGAAAATACCAGAGTCTTTCTGGTTGATAATCGCATCGATCGCCATTGCTGTTTTACCAGTCTGACGGTCACCGATTACTAGTTCACGTTGACCACGACCGATAGGGATCATTGAGTCAACTGACTTGTAACCAGTTTGAACAGGTTGATCTACCGATTTACGGTCGATTACACCTGGTGCGATAATTTCTACAGGCGAAGTTAGTTTCGCTTCGATAGGACCTTTACCATCAATTGGCTCACCTAGCGTGTTTACAACACGACCAAGCATTTCAGGACCTACTGGTACTTCAAGAATACGACCAGTACCTGTAACTTTCATGCCTTCCTGTAGGTCAGCATACGGGCCCATTACAACAGCACCAACCGAATCACGGTTCAAGTTTAGTGCTAGCGCGTAACGGCCACCCGGTAGTTCGATCATTTCACCTTGCATCACGTCCGCTAGGCCGTGGATGCTAAGGATGCCATCGCTTACAGAAACGATAGTACCTTCATTGCGAGCTTCACTAACAACGTCGAAAGATTCAATACGTTGTTTAATTAGGTCGCTAATTTCAGTGGAATTAAGTTGCATGCTCCAATCCCCATTAAGACTGCAATGCATCGCTCAGGCGGTCAAGACGACTGCGCGCTGAGTTATCGATGACTAGGTCTCCGGCTCGAATAATAACTCCACTAAGTAGAGTCTCATCTATACTGCAATTCAGCTGAACTTTGCGCGCTAGGCGCTGTTCCAATTTTCTGCTGATATCTGCACGTTGTTCTTTAGAAAGCTCAACCGCTGAAGTTACTTCAACGTCGATCTCTTTTTCATGCTCTTGTTTGAGCAATAAGAACTGTTTACACACATCAGGAAAGGCCATTAAACGACCATTTTCAGCCATCACTTTAATCAAGTTTTGACCGAATTCATCAAATTGTTCGCCACAAATTACAATGAATATTTCAGCTAATTTTTCAGCAGTCATAGAGCTGCTTAATAAATTATGAACATCATCATTTTGTGCCACTTCGGCAGCAAAAGTAAGCATCTGACCCCATTGGTCTAGCTCACCTTTATCTACCGCAAAGTCAAACGCTGCTTTAGCATAGGGGCGTGCGATTGTAGTCAAATCAGACATATACAGCCCCTTGCTTTAAAGTTTTGCAGTAATGTTGTTAAGAAGATCATCGTGTACATCTTTATCGATTGTACGTTCAAGGATTTTCTCAGCACCAGCTATAGCCAGAGTTGCGACTTGTTTGCGCAGGTCATCACGGGCACGTGTGCGTTCAGCTTCAAGTTCTGCTTCAGCGTGCGCTAAGATTTTCTGGCGTTCTGCCTGAGCCTCTTCGCGAGCTTCATCAATAATTTGAGCTTTACGTTTATTTGCCTGTTCAATAACCTCAGTTGCAGTGCGCTTCGCTTCCTTCATTTGCTCAGAAGCGTTGGCTTGTGCCAGGTTCAAGTCTTTAGCAGCGCGCTCAGCGGCTACAAGACCGTCAGCAATTTTCTTCTGACGTTCTTCAATTGCTTGCATGATTGGCGGCCATACATATTTCATGCAGAACCAAACAAACAGTGTAAAAGCAATTGCTTGACCCAGCAGAGTTGCGTTCATATTCACAACAGCTACCCCTCGTTAAGAATCAACTACAAAAATTTAATTAACTATTAAAAGCTAATTAGCCTGCTAGTTGACCAACAAATGGGTTAGCAAACGTGAATAGTAGTGCGATTACGATACCGATCATTGGAACAGCATCCAGTAGACCAGCGATGATGAACATCTTAACTTGTAGCATTGGAGCCATTTCAGGTTGACGCGCAGCGCCTTCTAGGAATTTACCACCAAGAATAGCAAAACCAATTGCAGTACCTACGGCACAAAGACCAACAATAATAGCAACAGCGATTGCTGAAAAACTTAGTACAGTTTCCATTTACGTTCTCCGATTAACATTAATAGTTAGAATAAAGCTTAAAAATTTTTTAGTGATCACTATCTTCATGAGCCATTGATAAGTAAACGATTGTCAACATCATGAAAACAAACGCTTGAATCAAAATAACTAAGATATGGAAGATAGCCCAAGGTAGTGCACCTACCCATTGTAAGTACCACGGTAGCATTGCCGCGATAAGAATAAACACCACCTCACCCGCAAACATATTACCAAATAAACGCATACCTAGAGATAGTGGCTTCGCTAATAACGAAATTACCTCAAGTACCAAGTTAAATGGGATCATGATTGGGTGATTAAATGGATGCAGTGCCAATTCTTTAGCAAATCCGCCTAGGCCTTTCACTTTGATGCTGTAGTAGATCATCAGAGCAAAAACACCCAAAGCCATTGCCATAGTTATATTTACATCAGCTGTAGGAACCACTTTCAAGTAAGGGATACCTAACCAATGCTCTGCTGGATATGGTAAGAAATCGATTGGCACTAAGTCCATCAAGTTCATAATAATAATCCAGCAGAATATAGTCAGTGCGAGTGGGGCAATCAGAGGGTTGCGACCATGGAAAGTTTCTTTAACGTTGTCGCCAACGAATTCCACTACCATTTCGACAAAACACTGAAGCTTACCAGGTACACCTACTGTTGCTTTCTTAGCGACTGAGCGAAAAACCCAAAGGAATAACATCCCTGTCAACACCGAAAAAAACAGACTGTCTATATGTACGTTCCAGAAACTTGTTTCCTCTACAAGACCAAACTTAGCTAAAGAGAGGTTTTGTAAATGGTGTTCAATGTATCCGGATGCTGTTGGCGCAGCCATAACTCATCCTATTTTTTATTGTTAATGAAAAGCACTGGCGCAAAGATATTAATACCTAGAACCAGTAAATAGGTCAGTTTGAGGGGAATTAATTCCACCTGCATATACATGTAGACAATAGAGAATAGTAGAACTGTGATTAAGATTTTTAGAGCTTCGCCTGCATAGAACGACGCCGCAACTAACTTAGTTGCGCGAGCTCCACAAAATAGGAAAGCACACACACAAAAAACCACATTAGCAATGACAAAAATACCGCCACCGACCAATGCAGCAAAACCCCAATCAGGATTAACAGCTAAACCTAACCCTATTGCCACTAATATAACCGCGCTAAGCTCGATCAATAACATTTGCTTTGCAAGCACTCGTCCTGGTCTTGCTAACGCCGCTACCATGTATTCGTTCCTCTTTTAAGCCCACTAAATCACTCGCTTAAAAGCGTGCTGAGAAATTGGCAAAAATTATACGTTCAGCCAAATCGATTGCAATAACAATGCAGCAATCATTTACATTTTTGTATACAAACCTACAACTTTTGTACAAAATTACTTATTTATTACATAATTGACCTAAATCAATTATCTCATTTAGTACTCTAGTTTAGCAATAAGTTGCTCTAATTTGTGAGGCTCATCAAGAGTAATCGTCACTTTTGACTTACCACTAACAGAACGAGTAACTGAAACGTTTGCTTGCAATTTTTCCGTAAGTCTTCGTGAAAGTTCGATAGCTTCTGTGTCTTCAGGCTTCGACTCTGTCTCAACCTCTGGTTTTAAGCATTTTTTAACAAGCTGCTCAATTTGACGCACGGTCATTTTCTTGTTTACCGCAGTATTTGCCGCTTCAACCTGGATATCACCTTCAAGGGCAAGCAGTGCTCGAGCGTGCCCCATTTCAAGTTGCTTTGATACAACTAAAGCCTTCACAGGTTCAGCCAACTGATTCAAGCGCAGTAAGTTACTGACCGTCGCACGTGACTTACCAATCACCTCAGCAACCTTTTGGTGCGTCAGTTCAAATTCGTTCTGTAAGCGCTCTAGCGCTTGTGCTTCTTCGATAACATTCAAGTCTTCACGTTGAATATTCTCGATCAATGCCATTGCAATAGCAGCCTTGTCTTCCACTCTCTTTATCAAACACGGCACTTGTTTCAAACCAGCTTGACGAGCCGCTCTCCAACGACGCTCACCAGCGATAATCTCAAACTGGTCGTGCGCTAAAGGGCGTACTACGATTGGCTGAATAATGCCTTGAGACTGGATTGAAGCTGCTAGTTCTTCTAGTGCTTCAGGCGCAATATCCTTACGCGGTTGATAAACACCTGGCTTTAAGCAACCAACAGCCAGCTCTGTCAATTCCCCATCAGCCGACAAAGCCTGACTATGAGAAGCAACGTGCTGTTTTTCACGAGCCAACGAGCTAGTTGCAAGCAATGCATCTAGCCCCTTTCCTAAACCACGCTTAGACATTGAGCGAATTCCTTTGGTTAGACCTATACTGGGACTTCTTCACGACGCAACATTTCACCAGCAAGAGCTAGGTATGCCTTCGCGCCTGCAGAATATTTGTCGTAGTACATTGCTGGCTTGCCATGACTCGGCGCTTCTGCCAAACGTACATTTCTAGGGATGACAGTTCGATAAACTTTATTACCGAAATGTTTTTTAAGCTGATCAGATACTTCATTAGATAAGCGATTACGAGGATCGTACATAGTACGCAGAAGACCTTCGATCTTCAGGTTCTCGTTTACGACCGCTGCAAGCTTACTGATGGTATCCATCAACGCCGTTAAACCTTCTAGAGCAAAATATTCACATTGCATCGGAACCAATACGGAATCAGCTGCCGCCATTGCATTAATTGTAAGAAGGTTTAGAGAAGGTGGGCAATCAATAAAGATGAAATCATAGTTATCACGAACTGATGCCAGTGCGCTCTTAAGGCGAACTTCACGGGCAAACACTTCCATTAACTTAATTTCTGCCGCCGTAACATCACCGTTGGCAGCGATGAGATCGTAATTGCCCGATGTACTTCGACAAACTACCTCATCAAATGAGGTGTCTTCAACTAACAAATCGTAAGCAGTTGCTTCAACTTGATATTTATCGACACCACTTGCCATAGTGGCATTACCTTGAGGATCGAGGTCAACAACCAAGACCTTGCGTTTTGTTGCCGCCATTGATGCTGCTAAGTTAATGCAAGTTGTTGTTTTTCCTACGCCGCCCTTCTGGTTGGCAATTGCTACAATTCTACCCACTATGGCCTCGCTGATTATCCCTGACGCGATAAAGTAACTAGATGACGCTCTCCATTAAGCTCTGGCACTTGCAAAGCTTTAATGTCTGTCACTGAACACCATTCAGGTAACAGGTCGATTTCGTCTTTAGGATGTTGTCCCTTAAGAGCCAAAAATACACCGGATTGCTCTTTAGGTAAATGGTGACACCACTCTACCATGTCTGTCATTGACGCAAATGCGCGACTGAGCACGACATCAAACTTTTCTTCAGGTTGAAACTCTTCAACACGACTTTGAATCGGCATTACGTTATCGATACCCAATTCATGAACGACCTGCTTAATAAAACGAATACGCTTACCTAAGCTATCCAGCAAGTAAAACTCACCGTCTGGGTTCATGATTGAGAGAGGAATCCCAGGTAATCCAGGCCCCGTACCAACATCAATAAAACGTTTGCCTTGTAAGTGGGTACTAACAATGATGCTATCTAAGATATGTTTCACCATCATTTCTAACGGGTCACGCACCGATGTTAAGTTATAAGCTTTGTTCCATTTGTTGAGTAATTCAACATAACCAACCAACTGGCCACGTTGTTTTTCAGAGACTTCAAGTTCAGTCTGACCAATCAGGTGATCCAGTTTTTCGCGTAATGCGCTCATTATACCTCCTCACCTTTTTTTAACAGGCCATGCTTTTTCAGATAAACCAACAAAATTGAGATTGCCGCAGGCGTAATCCCTGAAATACGAGAAGCAAGACCTATCGAGTCTGGCTTAGTGGTTGTGAGCTTGAGAACCACCTCGTTAGAAAGTCCTTTAATTTGGCTGTAGTCGATATCGGCAGGCAATTTGGTATTTTCATGACGAAGTGATTTTGCAATTTCGTCTTGTTGGCGTTGGATATAGCCTTCGTACTTCACTTGGATCTCAACTTGCTCAGATGCTTGTTGATCTTCCAATGCTGGAGCAAAACGATCCAATTCAGTTAACTGTGAATAAGTCATCTCAGGGCGACGAAGAAGATCTTCACCACTTGCCTCTCGAGACATTGGTGTTTTTAGGATCTGATTAAGCGCACCGATATCTTCAGATTTTGGATTCATCCATGTTTCTTTCAGACGTTGACGCTCTTTCTCAATATTTTCCACTTTCTCGTTGAATCGAGCCCAACGAGCATCGTCCACTAAGCCAAGCTCGCGAGACTTCTCAGTCAATCGAATATCAGCGTTATCTTCACGAAGCAACAGACGGTATTCCGCACGAGACGTAAACATACGGTAAGGTTCTTTAGTGCCCATGGTTGATAGGTCATCAATAAGAACGCCCATGTAAGCTTGGTCTCGACGTGGGCTCCAGGCTTCTTTGCCTTGCGTAAATAAACTCGCGTTAATACCTGCCATCAAGCCTTGCGCAGCTGCTTCTTCATAACCGGTCGTACCGTTAATCTGCCCCGCAAAAAACAGCCCCTTAATAAACTTAGTTTCGTAACTCAGCTTTAGGTCGCGAGGGTCAAAGAAGTCGTACTCAATCGCATAGCCAGGACGAACAATATGGGCATTTTCAAACCCCTTCATTGAATGAACGATTTTAACTTGAACGTCAAACGGCAGACTGGTTGAGATACCATTAGGGTATAGCTCGTGTGTCGTAAGACCTTCAGGCTCAATGAAAATTTGATGGCTGTTCTTGTCAGCAAAACGCATCACTTTATCTTCAATCGAAGGACAGTAGCGAGGGCCAATGCCTTCAATCACCCCTGCATACATTGGGCTTCGGTCTAGGTTAGCACGAATAACATCATGCGTATTTTCATTAGTATGTGTGATGTAACATGGAATTTGGCGAGGCTGTTGAGCTCGATTTCCCATGAACGAGAAAACAGGGGTCGGGTTATCACCATGTTGAACCTCAAGCTCAGAAAAATCGACACTGCGTGCATCGATACGAGGAGGGGTACCTGTTTTCAGGCGATCAACTCTAAATGGAAGATCACGAAGTCGGTCAGCAAGAGCGATCGATGGTGGATCCCCCGCACGACCACCCGATGAACTTTCCATCCCAATATGGATCTTTCCACCCAAGAATGTGCCGACCGTCAGTACCACTGCGTTAGCACGGAATTTAAGGCCCATCTGTGTCACCACGCCCACCACTTGATCCTGTTCCACGATCAAGTCATCAACCGATTGTTGGAACAACGTCAGATTCGGTGTGTTTTCTAGCACATTACGAACAAAGGATTTGTAAAGTATGCGGTCAGCTTGTGCACGAGTTGCACGAACTGCTGGACCTTTTGATGCGTTTAATGTTCTGAACTGAATACCTGCATGATCAATAGCTTGCGCCATTAATCCACCCATAGCATCGACCTCTTTTACCAAGTGGCCTTTACCGATCCCGCCGATAGCTGGGTTACAAGACATTTGTCCTAATGTATCGATATTATGAGTGAGTAATAACGTACTTTGACCAGTACGTGCAGATGCGAGTGCGGCTTCCGTTCCAGCATGGCCACCACCAACAACGATGACGTCAAATTTTTCGTGATAAAGCATGAACCGACCTCAGGTATTCAAACGTTTTCTAAACAGATAAAAAGGAGCGATATACTACCTGTTTTCCTTGCTTGAGAAAACGTTTTTGGAGTTTTTCAAAAAAGCTGTTTTTAATTAATATAGATAAGATCTTTAAAGAGATCTTTTATTAGATCTATTATTAGGATCGAGGGTGTCTGTGGATAAGTCAAAAATGATCAACAAGATCATGGATCTTTTTTGGATCAAATGATGTGATCTAACTTTGATCAGGTTGAGGATTAGCTGGGATCAAAATGGCTACTTATTCACAGGGGGAAATTATCCTAAAACTTGTTATTTGGATAACTATAGGTTAATCACCGTATATGTATGATCTTATCCACAGAGAAAATAGAAAATAAATCGTCGATTTTCCATTTTTTTGAAAAAAAGTTATTCACAATCACGATATTCGGAGGTAAAAAAAGCGGCATAAGCCGCTTTTTGGAAGAAAGAAGCGGTTAAAACTGGTCAATATGATCGTTAAACCAGGCTTCAGCTGCATCTTCAGGGACTGGGGTTTCCAATACATCGATGCTAAAACAGTCTGAAATAGACTGTGCTCCGAGGTTTTCCAGTTGGCTGTGGACTGATTTTCCCGCTAAACAAAAGGTATCGTAGCTTGAATCTCCTAGTGCCACGACAGCAAAGCGAACCTGGCTTAAGTCTGGAGAATGCTGGGTTAATGCGTCGATAAACGGCTTAATATTGTCTGGGAACTCACCGGCACCGTGAGTTGAAGTCACCAATAGCCAAAAGCCTTGTTGTGCAATATCATCGTAATCTGACTGATTATGCAGGGTTATTTCATGTCCTTGTTCTTCAAGAAGATCATTAAGGTGATCGCCAACGTATTCAGCACCGCCCAAGGTGCTGCCTGTAATAATATGGATCATTAAGCTGTCCTTACTAAAGAAAAAAAGCCAGCATAAGCCGGCTTTTAAAGGTTATTTACCAATACAGAAAGTGAAGTTTCCCATAATAGCTGGCCTCGCGCGACGTCTTGGGGACCGATTGGGGACCAAATTGCAATTTATGGTCAAATACTTACTTCCCAAGATGACTTCCATCATAGATCAGGATGGGAAAAGTGGGAATGGTGGGAAACTGGATCAGCTTTCACCTTCTTTCTCTTCAGCAACGACAAACAAGAGAGGTTTTCCACTCTCTAGCAGGTAAGGTGCGATGATCGTTTCCTTACCAAAGTGAATCTTCCCTTTTGCTATATAAATGAAGATCCAATCGGGCAACTTACTACTAATAGCAGCATAAAGTGCATCTGAAGGGATGTCACTATTCTTGCCTGGCGAAATTCTAAATCTCTGGTAGTAGACGTGATGGTTGGATTCAAATGCAAAACTTTCCTGTCCATCGTTGACGAAAGATGGTGACATCGTTCTTCTCGGTTCGAAAACTTCAGCGGTGATGTAGCATAGGTCCTGGTTTGTCATACCTGCTTGGTATTTTGGACATTGGTAGTCTGCACTATGGAAGTAGAACTCTATCTTTTGTTCTGAATTGCCATTCGTGCGCTCATAGTGAATAGATTGTTCTTGAAGCACGGTTTCGATAGCTGTGTTGAAGTGGTAGAGCAACTTTTGCTGTGCGTCTCGAGCGGATGTCGCTTCTTGTATAGGCATCCAAGCAATAATGCTGTTTCGCGAAGCGGTATCAGGCTGTTCCAGTAATGGCGTTAGCAAACCAAGGCCCAGTCCTTCACTTAACTCAAGTCCCACACCTACTGAAGACGTGAGCAACAATGTATTTCCTGCGACAGCTTTCGCGAGCTTAAATGCTTCAAAGTCTCTCATTGGAATGACTTTGTCTTCTGTTTGGTAGAGCCCACCTGCATGAGCAATGTTATGAGCACGGCTGTGGCTGTTGTCATATTGGATAGGACTTGATGTAGAGGCACATCCAGTGAGCAAAATTAGTAACGATAACTGAGTGAACCTAGCCTTCGGTTTCATGAGAAATTTCCTTTTCAAAACTATCTGATTTTGCAGTTATTTATCGGTTGGTCACCAAGTTGACTCATTGTGGATAAGCAGGAGATATCTTTTGATCATTAAACTCATCAGTTATTGATCGGAGGCTTTTGCTATGGATCGTGGATCATTTTGTTATTACGATCCTTTCCTGTCGGGGCGAGGGTGATCATCACCTACCCATATCAATCATTCTTCCAGCCATAAGCATTACCTGCGATATCAAATTGCCTGTTCTTCATCAACAAACCAGTGCTTGGGTTGATGCGTCGAGGAGTTCGCTTGGTGCAGGACGAGTCATTGAGCGGAATGTTCTGTTGGTGCAAATGCCAGACATGAATGAAGAAATAGGTGAGGGCGGCGGCAGTGGCGAATAGCCAGTTTATATAAAAGAGTACAAACCAAAATAACAACGCGATGTACTTATTTTTGTGGATAACATCCAGTGGCTTATGTAGCCAAATAACGCTTGGGAAGGCCATCAACATCACTCCCCAGCTTTGATATACAGTCACTAACGCACCAAGACAAAAAACGCAAAATAGTGCGAACTTTTTTAGTGTTTTCATCTTAGTCTCCATTTTGTGCTTAGTTTTCCTAAGTATACAGGTATAATTAAAACTTAGAAAATCTAAGCATCGTAGGTTGATGATGATTCTCACTTGTCTAAAACAAATCCATTTCCACAGCGCCTTAAACAGGCAAGAAATCGCGTTGGTATCAGCCAGAGGGAGCTTGGTATCCGTTTGGGTATGGACCCAAGCTCAGCGAGTGGCCGTATGAATCATTATGAAAAAGGGCGTCATATGCCCGATATCGGTACGTTACAAAAGCTTGCTCAGGAGCTTGGCGTGCCTGTCGCATTTTTCTTTTCAGATTCCGACAGCTCAGCAGAACTGGTATGTTTGATTGAAAAGCTCAGTGAAATTAAAAAGCAAGCGCTTATTGAGCAGATCAGGCAGGAACTCGATAACATCGACCAGTAATAAAGCTATCGCTGTCGTCCTGAATACCAAAATACTCCACCGACTGCGGCGACTGTCAGTAGTAAACCACCCAGCCAAATCCAAAGTTCCATATTCACCTCCTGTAAGTATCTTCTATCTCTGTTTAGCTTAGCTTTCCTAAGCATGAATTTCATTGAAAGCATGCGTTACCTGAGAAAAAACCGTCACAACCAACTTGTGTTCCGCTAAGGATGCAATTTGAAAGTAAAGATTGTCTGTAGGGTTGGCCCAAATCTCATGTTGTTCGCTTCCGTAACGGAGTAGCTTTTGAAAGCGTGTTCTTGATGACAAAGTCAGTTTTTCTAGGTTTGGATGGGAGAGTTGCTTCTGTAAGCTGTGCCACGGATTACGAATATCACCTTGCTTGTGCCTTTGTTGGTAGCGTTGCATTGCATGGTTGCTGATGGCGATAGTGCCAAGTTTTGCAGCCTCAAACGTCGGATAGGGGGAAGCATAAGGCGTAACAATGTCTTTTGTTTCTGGATGAGTGATATCAACAATCTCGTCAGAATAAAGTTTGATACCGGATAGATGGTTGGACAAAAACAGTGCGGCAGTTTTGAGAGCTTCATTCTTGGCCGCTAAAATGGTTTCTTTGGTTAGGCTGAGCGCGAGACCTTTACCGCTGTTTGGTAAGCGCCCGAATACCTGTTTGTCGAGAATTAAGAACCTAGCCGCCGTTAACTCTGCTATAGCGCACCGGAACTCACTTTGAGCAATTTGAACCGTAACGATACCGTGATTGTTCAACCCCGCGAACCAAGCGATATCGACGCTTGCAGCATTGATTTTTTCAACCTGAACTTTCAATCTCATCACAGCATTTTCTCCTCACTTTACTACCAGCGTATCATTGATTTTGAAAATGCAAACTGTGGGTAGAAGCTTCATTTCACGGCATGAAGCTTCCTGATTGGATAGAACTAAAATTGCAGTTTTTTTATCGCTCGTATCGTTTTTCTCACCTGACTAGACAGTTCTCTTATAGGCTTCACACGCTGTTCCAGTTGGTTGAGTTGGTCTAGCAGATGAAGATAGAGAGGGATTTCCCAGTCCATAGCGTTTGAAAAACGTCGCAAAACGGCATCGGATACTTCTTTTTCTTCGAGTTCTTTTTTTGGATAGCGATAAAGAATGAGGCGATACCAAGTAATCTTCGGTAAACCTTTTGAATTTTTCACTTTGAATGTATATCTCATAGGGTGCTCTACATCGTACTCAGTTGCTAAAGCTTTGCTCAACTCCTCTAATCGACCTTTAAGGTCTTTGGCCGCAACCATTAGCTTCTTAGACTCATCGGTGACATAAATAGGTAAGTCTTTGATTAATGTTGGCAGCGGTGATTGTTCTGGCAGTGCAATATCAAAATCTGATAGATCTAGCTCTCCGCAATAGTCGGTAATACCGACGTTTGGTATGGTTTTCTTAGCCATTTTGCTTCTCCATTTTTTGAAAGTGTTCATTAAGTTTGTTAAGTCGTTTTGTACAGATTTGCGCTTTTTGTTTAATTGTGAGGATTTCATGGCGTACTTCGCGGATCAGTGCGAAGGCATCTTCTGTGTACTCAATAAGATCGGATTCCCATTCAGCGTTGGCTTTTGAAAAGCGCCCCGGTGGGTAACGAAAGCCTTTGCCTTTGCGGATATGTGTAGAGCGAACGCGGTACTTTTTATTGTGTCGCTGCGCCATTTGATTCTCACTCATGTACCAGTTGTGATGCCATGCCGCTTCGAATGCGTTGTTACGATTACGGACTCGACAGGCAAAATGACCGGGTATTGTGTCTTTGTAAGAACGGTGGATTCGCCAGAAGTTGTTGGCGTAGCAACTTGCTAAAAACTCCAGCAAATAAGGCTCTTGATCAGTAAAATGCTCGACTTGTGCCAGAGCATTGAGTGATTGTGAAAGTGCTAGCTCGAAAGCTTGCTTCTCTTCGGTTGGTTTGCGCTGCTGCGCCATTTTATGCCAGCGATAAGCTGCGCTGTTCTCATCTAACATCGTTAGGTTACTCCTTGGTTTTGCTTGTTCGTCACCAATTACCGTAACCCAGACGTCCTTTAGCTATAACACGCGAAGTTGCCCATTTTGGGCGTTAGATATTTGCCCCATATCCCAGCAGCTAAAGCAGCAATAGAAGATATTCCTTTCCTGGGAGCTGACCTGTTGCTTTCCAAATCTCTATTTTTGTGGGAGGTCGAAGCTAATAATCCATGACTTGTTAATGATGGTTGTTGGGATGCTGATACTCACAGTCCGGTATTTGTGGGATATGGCTTAAGATTTTTGTTTGTTCTGGGATTTGAGGAGTAGTAATCCAGTTATTGTGGGATGTTGGAAGGATTTATTGTTGATGCTCCTGGCAACTTTCACATGTGAAAGCCCATGGGGCTGCACGTGGTGGGTTGTGAGCAAAAGCGCTTTTGGGTTGCTTTTCGATACGTCAGTTGTATGAGACAGCAAGTCGAAATCTCAAAGTGGTTTTTCGATGATGTTTTGGCAGGATAAATGACAGACCTGAGAACGAAGGTACCGACATTGATGTCGGTACCATGGCTGATTCAACTGAGTTAGCCGCGCTATTTGTCTTTTTTGAGTATTGCCTTGAGGGCTGCAATATTAGCAAGTGCGCCTTCGGCTTCTTTTAAACGGCGGCGTTGCTGGGCAAAGCGGTCAAACTCCAATTTCGCCTTATCATCTGCGTCTTTCTTGGTAATTTTTCCCGCTCCGTTTAATACGTCCCGATCATTAAAACTTAAAAACTGGTCTAGCTTATCGGCCCAGTCCTGTAGGAATACCTGCTTGCGACGCAGCGCTTGGTCTTCGGCAAAGTCGAGCCACATATTGACGATGCGATTAAGCTCTTTGATTTCGTCTTCACGCAGATAGTTTTTGGCGATGGTGATATCAGTCTTACGCACTTCATCGCCTTTATAGCTGGTTAGCCCCATATCTGGTTTACTGGCATCCACACGACTAGCAATAAGCTCAGCGGCCGTCATATGTGTACAGGCATAATGCAGTTTATTCTGAATGGTTTGGAAGAAGAGAGTGGTCTCTTTATTGGAAGGCTCGTAGTCTGCCGCCATGGTAAAGATCTCTTTAACTCGCAGATAAACACGACGCTCACTGGCTCGGATATCGCGAATGCGTTCCAGCATTTCATCAAAGTAATCTGGCACCGCAGAGTGACCAACGGGTGGATTTTTGAGGCGCTCGTCATCCATGGCAAATCCCTTGATCAGATATTCTTGTAATACCTGTGTTGCCCATTGGCGGAACTGAGTACCACGCTGTGATCGTACTCGGTAACCAACCGCCAGAATAGCTTCTAGGTTGTAATGATCGATTTGGCGATTAACCTGCCTTGCCCCTTCTAATCGAACTATCCGGAATTTCCGGATGGTTGCGTTTTGAACAAGTTCTCCCTCGTTATAAATGTTTACAAGGTGCTCATTGATGGTGCGGACATCTTTGTCATAAAGCTCAGCCATTGCAGCTTGTGATAGCCACAAGGTGTCAGACTCAAAGCGGCACTCTACGCGAGTTGTACCATCTGCACTGGTAAATAGAATGAACTCACCATGTGGAGCTTGTGGGGTGTTATCGGTCATTGAATCTCCTTTTACTCCGGCTTAGGCACAAGGTTTTGTTCTTTTATATAGGGCTGTACAACTGCCGAGAAACAAGTTTTGATGATTAATTGTTCCAGTTCACAAGAACATATACATAAAATCAAGCACAAATTAGCTAATTTTGCTAAGTTAGCTATCAGTTCAGGTAAAAGCTGAGAAATAGGAATGAAAGAGCAGATTTTTCTGGCGATACGTCAGGCATTAAGTGGAGCTCCACGCAACCAGTATATGGCTGAGTTACACCTGCAAATGATCAAGTACGCTGACGAGCTTCAAGACATTACGGCGAAAGAGTTTTGTGAAGAGGTCGGCCTCAAGCCCAGCTATGGCACCGAATTTAGCAAAATGAGAAACCTTACAAGCCGATTGAAAAAAGCTGGCTTAGACGTAGACAAGATTTAGGAATCTAAGATGCCCATTTTGAATTGGCTTAACAAAGAAGAAGCAATAACAACGTCTAAAAAATGTACTTACAGGCTACTGGAAAAAGTACCAGAGCACTCCTATGGCGATGCCGATAATGAAAATTTACTGATTCAAGGTGATAACCTTGAGGCGCTCAAAGCTTTGATACCTCATTATGCAGGTAAAGTGAAATGTATATTTATCGACCCACCATACAACACTAAGAGTGCTTTCAAATATTACGATGACAACTTGGAACACAGTCGCTGGCTTTCATTGATTTACCCTCGATTAGAGTTGCTAAGAGAGCTGTTATCTGAAGATGGCAGTATTTGGGTGTCCATAGATGACAATGAAGCGCATTATCTGAAAGTAATAATGGATGAGATTTTTGGGCGTAATAACTTCATTTGTGATGTGGCTTGGGAAAAACGTTACGCGCCGCCGCCTGATACCAAAGACCTTGGCTATGTCCATGATCATATTCTTTGTTACCGAAAAAGCTCATCTTTCCAACGAAACTTGTTGCCGATGACAGAGGATCAAACTGGAAGGTATAAGAATCCAGATGAAGACCCGAGAGGGCCTTGGAAGGCTATGGACTATACATGCCGTTACTCCTCAGATGAAAGGCCCAATCTATATTATCCAATCCTACAACCCAATACTGGTGAGGAAATTTGGCCAAGTAAAACAAGAGTTTGGGCTATGTCTCGACAAGTCACGGAAAAAAATATTAAAGAAAAGCGTATTTGGTGGGGGAAAACCGGGAAGAACTCAAAGCCAGCCCTAAAAAACTTCTTGTCAGAAGTTAATAAAGGAATGATGCCTATGTCTCTATGGAAGCATACGCTCGCTGGTCATACTCAAGACGCTATGAAAGAGATGCTGGCTTTATTTGGTGATGATCCATTTACAACGCCAAAGCCTGAAAGGTTAATTCAAACAGTTTTAACAATTGCGACTAAGGAAGGAGATCTAGTACTCGATTCATTCTTAGGCTCTGGGACGACTTCGGCGGTTGCTCTTAAAATGAACAGAAGGTTTATTGGCGTAGAAATAGGTGAACATGCGGTTTCTCACTGTGTCCCTAGACTGAAGAGAGTCGTTGATGGAGAACAGGGAGGTATTTCGAATTCTGTTCAATGGCAAGGTGGTAGTGGGTTCCGCTTCTACAAGCTAGGCGAAGCCGTATTCGACGAATATGGTTGCCTCAATACCGATATTAAGTTCCCAACATTGGCATCACATATCTGGTATTTGGAAACCAAAACACCACTCGGCAATAAAGCGGATACCCCACTGCTGGGTGTTCATAACGATACCGCATACTACTTGCTCTATAACGGTATCTTAGGTGATCGCCGACCAGCAGGTGGCAATGTACTAACAAGCAAAGTACTCAACAACTTACCAGACATCGACAAACATGAACGCATAGTGATCTACGGTGAATCAAGCCGTTTAGGTGAGGCTCGCTTGAAACAAGCGAACATCACGTTCAAGCAGATCCCATACGACGTCGGCACTCTTTGATAAGGAACCCACAGAATGTTTAAGTTAAAAGGTTATCAACAACGTGCCGTTGATGTGATGCAATCTTTCCTATCGCACTGCCTCAGTAGTGACAGTGTTGAAGATGCGTATAAGTTATCTCTGGAAGAACAAGAACTCCCTTCACACGCTTACCGTGATTATGGTTTCGAGCAAGTCCCGTACTTTTGTATGCGTATTCCAACAGGCGGTGGTAAAACTGTTCTTGGCTCATATGCTATTGAAGTTGCTGCACGTCATTACCTAGAGACCGAAGCTCCTATTGCTCTATGGCTAGTCCCAAGCATCACGATTCGCGAACAAACAGTAGAAGCATTGAAAACACCAGGCCACCCTTATCGTGAAAAGCTCGATGCAGCTTTTAATCGCCAAGTGCTGGTGCTTGATATTGATGAAGTGACTCAAATTCGACCACAAGACTTAGGCAATAAGACCATTGTGGTTGTATCTACCCTAGCTAACTTGAGAGTTTCTGACACCTCTGGACGCAAGGTTTACGCTTACCACGAAAACTTTGAGCCGCACTTTGCCAAGGTTCCTGCAAACCACCCTTTCTTACCGCTGCTGGAGAGGGTTTCTGAGGCTGATGTACAAGAGAACGGTTTGAGCAGTCGTGAAATTGGCAATATCAAATTCTCTTTTGCCAACCTATTAGCTCTGTATCGGCCAGTGGTGATCGTGGATGAAGCTCATAATGCTCGTACCAGCTTAACCTTTGATACGTTGCGACGAGTGCACCCTGCTGCTGTCATTGAGTTTACTGCTACACCAAACACCACTAGTGCAAACGGTAGTAACGTTCTGTTTCATGTCTCGGCAGCCGAACTGAAAGCCGAAGAGATGATTAAGTTGCCGATTGTTTTGACGGAACATCAGAATTGGCAAGATGCAGTTCAGGATGCTGTGATTACACGTAACAAGCTCCAGACTGACGCTCAAAAAGATGAGGACTACATCCGCCCGATAGCCTTGTTTCAAGCTGAAAACAAGAAAGGCGAGGTTACTGTAGAGGTACTTAAAGACCACCTGATCAATCAACTTGGTATTGATGAAGATAAGATCGCTGTCGCGACGGGTACTCAACGAGAGTTAGATGGGATCAACCTGTTCGATCAAAACTGCCTGATTGAATACATCATTACTATCGAAGCTCTCAAAGAGGGTTGGGACTGTTCCTTTGCCTACGTATTTTGCTCGGTGAAGCAAGTATCTTCCAGTAAAGATGCAGAACAGCTACTTGGTCGTGTACTGCGTATGCCGTATGCCAGTCGTCGAACCATTGAAGACTTGAACCGTGCCTATGCACATCTTGCTACGTCGAAGTTCGCAAAAGCAGCTCAAGAGCTGACCGATAAGCTCATCGCTATGGGCTTTGAAGAAATGGAGATCGCTGCATTTTTACGAGAGCAGGCTCCGACGGGTGGTCAAGGGGAACTATTTGGTGGTGAGCCGGAGCAATCTAAAGCAAAACCGACACCACCTCCTGCTATTGTTGTAGAGGTTGAGGATCTACCAGACCTAACAGAGCTTTCCGAGTTAGAGAAGAAACAGATCACGATGACTCGGGATGAGCAAACCGACACCGCAGTGGTCAAAGTGACTGGCGAAGTATCACCAAGCATCCAAAAAGCGCTAACGAAGCACGTAAAAGCGGGTAAAAAGCGTAAAGCCTTTGAACGTGATATTCGTGTGCATAATCAGGCTATCGAAGCCACGAAGGCACCTTCAGAACGTGGGGAAAAATTCGGCTCACTTCCTTATCTGTGCATGATGGAACAAGGCGAGTTGGAGCTGGTTGAATCAGAAGTTTTCCTTCACGCACACAGCTGGAATCTGCTCGACTACCCAGCAGAGTTGACCAACTTTGTAATGAACGAGACTAGCAATAGTTTTGCGATTGACATGGACGGTAAGTCTCTCACTTATAAGGTTGCCGATCAAAAAGAAGTCATTGCTTTCAACCAAGGCTTTATTGACGTTACAGAGCAAGATCTCGTCCGCTGGCTAGACAGGGAGTTGCGACAACCAGATGTGCTTCAGCATCAACTTGTTGGCTTCTTGGGTCGTCTAGTCAAAAATTTGCTTCAAAAGCCTAACTTGACCCTTACAGCTTTGGTTCGCAATAAGTTCCCATTGGCCCGTGCTATACGAGATCTTATCCGTTTGTACCGAAAACAAGCTCAGCGAGCTGGATATCAAGCGTGCTTGTTCGGTGCTGAAAGTACAGCTTGTGTATCCGATGAATTCATGTACCACTTCGAGCCGAGCCACTACCCATCTCGTCCACCTTACTACTCTGGTCGCTACAAATTTCAGAAACATTACTTTCCGCAGAACCTTATTGAGGATCTGAAAGCTACAGGTGAGGAATACGAGTGTGCTAAAGCTATAGATGGCCTACCGGAGATAAAACATTGGATTCGCAACCTGGTACGCCGAGATCAAGCTTCATTCTGGTTGCCACTGGCTCATAACAAGTTTTACCCAGACTTTGTATGTGAGCTTAACGATGGCCGCATGCTAGTTGTTGAGTACAAAGGCGAAGCTTATGTAACTAATGACGACTCAGCGGAAAAACGTGCTATCGGTGATAAATGGGCAGAACTGAGCAATGGGAAATGTCTGTTCATTATGGCCGTTGAACAAGACGGGCAAGGCCGAGATGTTCGCCAGCAGATCCAAGCGTTAATTTCGAAATAATAATGAGGGAGCAAGCTTAACAGCTTGCTCCGATAACAAATTAGGAATAGTAGATGGCTAGTAGTAAATATCCTCGTGGTTCTGAATGGCGTAAGTGGGATCTACATATTCATACCCCAGCGTCTTTTCATTGGAATGGCCCAAGATTTAACTCAAATCCGTGTGCACCAGAAAATGCTCCTTTAGTAGATGAAATGATCCATGCAATGAATGCAGCAGAACCAGCTGTATTTGCAATTATGGATTACTGGACTTTTGATGGGTGGTTTGCGTTAAAGCATCGTTTAACACAAGATGATGCTCCCAAACTGGAGAAAACCGTGTTCCCTGGCATTGAGTTGCGGTTAATGGCTCCAATGCGAGGTAGGCTAAATGCACACGTTCTTTTCCTGATAGCATTCCAGATCAAGAACTTGTTGATTTCAAGAGTAAACTACAAATTGCACTAATAAACAGGCCGTTGTCTGATAACGCCTTAATACAAGTTGCGAGAAGCGCTCAACCCGATAAGTTACGACACCACGGTCTAAATCAACAGCGTGTGAATGAATCTGACAGTGAAGCACTCAAAGCGGGATCTATAATCGCTGAAGTCACATGCGAAAGCTACCAAGATGCCATTAGCAATGTAAGCAAAAATCAGGCAATTGGTTACATGCCGTTTAATACTTACGACGGCCTTACTGAAATTGAACGTAATGAGCATTACGCCTACTCATTAACCCTTTTCAAGTCTTCGCCAATCTTTGAAACAAGAGACTACATAACATGGGCAGCGTTCGCTGGTGTAAAGATCACTGAAAATGAACGTTGGTTTGATGCTTTCCAGATAGCTCTGAACAACCAACCTCGACTTGCTGTTTCAGGAAGCGATGCTCATAGATTCACTGGTGAACCAGGAAACAATGATCGCAGGGGGTATGGCGACTACCCGTCAGGAAAGGCAACGTGGATAAAAGCGAACCCAACATTTGAAGGGTTACAGCAAGCAATAAAGGAACCAGCAAAGCGATCATTTATTGGCGCAACTCCTCCAAAGCGACAACTTGTAAGTGAAAACAGAAGTCGTTTCATCGAAAAGCTAGAAGTCAGTAAATCTAGTGGGGCACCACTTTCAGATGCCTGGCTTGACCAAACCGAAATACATCTAAACCATGATTTAGTAGCAATCATTGGCAATAAAGGCAGTGGTAAAAGTGCATTAGCAGATATTGCTGCGCTGCTTGGTAACTCCAAACAAAGCCACCACTTCTCTTTCTTAAAAGAAAATCGTTTCAGGGGGAAAACAGGCGAGCCAGCACGTCACTTCAATGCAAAAGTAACATGGGGTGATGCCGAGAATTTATCTAAAAATCTTAATGAAAACCCAGCAACTGAAAATGTTGAACTCGTAAAGTATATTCCTCAGGGTCACTTTGAAGAACTGTGTAATGCACATGTCTCTGGCCAATCAGATGCTTTCGAGAAAGAGCTAAGATCTGTAATTTTCTCATATGCTGATGATTCTATACGTTTAGGGGCTCATGACTTTGACCAGCTTATCGAGCAGCAAGAAAGTTCACTTCGAAGTCAGCTCGAAAGCTATCGCAGCGAATTGCACAAGATAAATGAACAAATTGCATTCGTTGAAAGTCAGATGACCGATGAAGCGAGAAAAACACTCGAAGAACTATTAGCTCAAAAACAGAGGCTACTCGAAGAACTTATAAAGGTTAAGCCGGAAGAGGTTCCTGAGCCAACGAGTGAGCTCACTACTGAACAACAAGAAGTAGCTGAACAGCTTACTGTAATTAGTCAGGAGCTTGAAGAATTACAGCAACAGCAAGAAACAAATCGAGAAGAGATAACAAAACTAGCAGCAAAGAAAAAAGCATGCAAGAACATCAAAGCAGGCTTTGAAATTGTCAAGCGCGCAGTTAATCAGTTTACTTCTGAGTTTAGCTCTGATGCCAATCTTTTAGGCTTAGACGTCGAGAGATTGATCAAGCTAGAAATTGATGAAAAAGTAATTTCAGATTCCGAGAGCGCTAGCACCACCCGTGACAATGAACTAAAAGAAAGTCAATTGTCACTTGATGCCAAAAAGCAATCACTTACAGAGAAGAAGGCTCCATTAAACGCACAGCTAAATGCACCACAGCAAGCATTTCAGCAATATAAAGAACAACTTAAAGCTTGGGAAGAAAAGAAGACGACGTTATTAGGAACCAAGGATGAACCAGACTCTCTTGAGGGGCTTAAACATAGAAAAGCTCAACTGGACCAGCTGCCAATTCAAAGACAGGAACTACATGAGCAACGACAGGGTTTAACCCGCCAAATATTCAGAGTTCTTAATGAGCAAAAGGCGAATCGAGAGGCACTTTTTGAGCCAGTACAATCTCTCATCCAGAATAACGCCCTGATCCGTGATGAATATAAATTGCAGTTTAGAGCTGAACTGAGTAGTACAACAGACCAAGTTTCGAATAAGTTATTCTCTATTGTAAAGCAAGCATCAGGAGAGTTTAGAGGTGAATCTGAGAGTCTGGCAGTAATGAAAGAGCTAATGGATAAGCACGATCTTGATAACAAAGAGTCTCTTATCGGATTTGTTCAAGAGCTGCACCAAAAGCTAGAGGATGCTTCTAAGAACCCAGTTGGCATAGCTTCACTGCTGCGTAAGGATCGTTCAGCAAATGAAGTTTATGATCTCATCTTTGGCCTAGATTACCTTGAGCCAAGGTACACACTAATGTTCCAAGACGCACAAATTGGACAGCTATCACCAGGGCAAAGAGGTGCATTACTGTTGATTTTCTATCTGCTTGTGGATAAAGGCAATACCCCAATTATCTTAGATCAACCAGAAGAAAATTTGGACAATGAAACAATTGTTAGCCTACTTGTGCCAGTGTTGACTGAAGCAAAACAAAAGCGACAGATCATTATGGTTACACATAATCCAAACCTTGCTGTCGTTTGCGATGCAGAGCAGATAATCCACTGTGAGTTTGACCGAACAAATGGTCACAACATCACATATACACCAGGAGCTATTGAGTGCAGAATCATCAACAACAAGGTGGTTGATGTACTTGAGGGGACTATGCCTGCATTCGACAACCGTAGAGTTAAGTACATGTAAACCCACCACGCCAAGCTTAGCCTGCCAGTGCAACTCTGACAGGTGCCATTTGACGACAATTCTGGAAAGACTTAGATACCAGTAGCAACGCAAGCACTGTAAGGTTTTCCAGATTTTCTATACCGTTGAGGTGTGGAAGTGGACAAGATGTTCTGATGTGAAGAGTAGGGAGGCTTAGACCTTTCCCTGATGCCGTTAACATTAATTATGAGTGCAAACTTTCCCCTGCTGGGTATCTAAAGTTAGCATTTGCTCTGGGCGGAGAAGGTGTACCGTTTTCGTCAAATCGGTACAGTTTTGCAATGTAGTAATTAGCAAAAGTTTATCTATAACAGCTCCTTATATGTACTGTTAGGTTGAGCTGTACCGTTTTATGTGTACCGGATAAAAGCGGTACACTTGGTTGTTCTATCCGTTCAAAGCTTCATGTTTTGCTACTTTCACATGTGAAAGTGAGTCTCTAATCACTATGCGTTAACTATGGTGAGCAACTTAACGCATAGCGCTTTGTGGCTTGGTGAATAATAGTGAAGCAATGCCTACTCACATTACCGCTTCATTATCTGCTTCTGTAATTCTAAACCATGAATTCAATAGGCTTCTTTTCACGCGAAACTGCCCAAAATGGGCCTGAGCACCGCGCGCCTTTGCGTTGCTCACCCTGCAAACTATTTCTTGATTATTCATTAGCTATCAGGAGTAGTTATGACCGCACAAAAACAATCAAATCAGCTATTAAGCTATCAAGAAGTTTGCAAACTAACGCAACTATCTCAAGCGACGATTCGCCGCTATGTAAAAAGCGGTTCTTTTCCTTCTCCAGTGAATTTATCGCCTCGCTCTCGAGCTGTGAGGTTTCGAGTTGAAGATGTGCAGAAGTGGCTTTTGAGCCTGTGATAGGGAGGTCATATGAAGTTTCGTCATCACCATGATCAACTACAGTATTTCTGCCGTGAGCGAGGTTGGCGTTCGTTGAGCTCTTCGGTCAAGGTTCTTGCTAGAACACGTTCACCTGATCGGAAGTCAGGTTTCAGTGCTTGTATTGAAATCATCAATATGGACAAGCAGACGATTCGAATGATAGTACCTGCCAGAAAGATCATGGGAGGGACCAACTATCAATTAAGAGATGAATTATTTGATACCGGTTTTTGGCTGGAGCCTGAGCAAAATGCATGGAATATGGTCCAGCGCTATTTGCGGGAAGAGCTCAAAGCGGCGGAAACGGCCTTTTGTGTTACAAGAACAGGTTGGCATGACAAGGTGTTCGTTACTCCGGAGAAAAGTTTCGGACGGTCAGATGAGTCCTACTACTTTTCTGGTGGGATGGCAGACTCACTCTGTTTGGCAAAAGGGAGCTTAGCGGAATGGCAAAGCGAAGTCGGTTCTTTGTTGGTCAGCAATCCCTTGCTTATATTTTCTGTTGGCGTCGCTTTGGCCGCGCCGCTGCTCAAGCCAGTAGGGATGGAAAGTGCGGCATTCCATGTGATGGGGCCGTCTTCGTCGGGTAAGTCTGTCACATCGTTTGTCGCTGCGTCTGTTTATGCTGATAAGTCTTATATCAAGTCCTGGAAAACAACCGCTAACGGTATTGAGGCGGTTGCATCAGAGCATCATGACATGTTGCTTGTGTTAGATGAGCTAGGGTTGTGCTCGGCGGAAGAAGCCAGTTCTGCGGCTTATCAAATCGTCAACGGATGTGGGAAGCTGCGAGCCACCGAAACAGGCGGCCTGGCGAATATAGCCAATTGGCGAACGCTGACATTGAGTAATGGAGAAGTTGGCCTGACAGAGCTGATGGAGTCCTCTGGTTATCAAGTGAAAGCTGGTCAGCTCATTAGAGTAATCGAAATTCCTGCCGAAGAGCGCTTTGGCTGTTTTGCGGATCTACACCGCTTTTCCTCACCATCTCAGTTTGCTGAGCACTTAGAAAAGCAGACTCAAAAGTACTTTGGCACTTTGTTCACGGCTTGGATGACGCTTATTTCAGATAAGCCCGATCTGGAAGTCGTTTTACAGCGTGAAATCGAAACGCTGAGGCAGCATTGGTCTAAAAGCAATTATTCAGGTCAGGTTCATCGGGTATTGAAGCGCTTTGTCCTTGTTGGTGTCGCGTTGTCTGTTGCATCACGAAACCAGTTAGTGCCGTGGACTGAAGAAGAGTCGTTGTATTCAGTCTATAACGTTTTTAGTCGTTGGATAGCCCATCGAGGGCATCAGCACAATCAAGAAACGTATGAGGTGTTGAGTGCTTTGAAACAAGCTATTCGGTATTGGGAAAATAAGCTTCCTGAATTCTGCACAAGCAGACAGTCAAAGTTTGGTTACTGGCGGCAGGATGGTGATGACGTCCAGTGGCTTATTCACAAACAAGAGTTTGTTAAGCAGCTACGACTGCGTCGTCAGTACAAGAGTCAATTGAGCCCTTTGATTCACAAAGGGTGGTTTGAAACCAATGAAGATCGTAGAGGAACACTTCGGATTATCGAGAAGAAAAACGGTAGTGAGTTTGATCATCGTTTTTTCGCCTTCTGGCCGGAAAAGATCCTCTCTGAGTTGAAGGAGATGGGTATTGATGAATAGTGCATTTCCCAGTTTTCCCACTCTTCCCTGAAATATTTCAACGAGTGAGGAGGTGATACGATGACAACCAACGAGCAAGTTCTTCTTCAATCCATTCTCGCCAAGATTGATCGTGTTGAGCGCGCTGTTCTGGATCAGCGTTTACAGCAACGAAAGGTGGAGTTGCTTGGGAAGGACATTCTAACCGTTGATGAATGTGCTGCCTTGCTGGGTTTATCAACCAACCAGCTTTATAAGCTGACCAGCTCTGCGGAAATACCATTTTTCAAAATTGGCAAACACCTTCGATTTGAGCGTCAAGCCATAATGAAATGGGTTGAGGAGCAGCGTGTTTCATCTCATTATGAGATCGAAAAAAGGGCAGCAAATTATCTCGCCACCGTTTCTCGTAAGTAATACTTTTATAGCAGCGGCCTTAGGCCGCTGAGTCCCTTTGAAAATTAACGTCGTCAAAAAGCCCGGTGTTACCAATGAACCTTTTGATTAGATTTGTACTGTCAGTGCAGAGTTTGTTTTGCGCTTGATGCGAGTAAATCAACATCATTAAAGGAGTAACATCATGTCAAAAGGTTCAAGTAAATCTGGTGGCCGTCCTCAATCATCACATCCAGGACCAGGTGGAAATTGGCCGTCCACGACAGGTCAAAAATCAGGTGGTGGTCGTGGAAATGCTAAAGGTAAGTAATTGATATTTGGTTTTGAGTTAATATGTACTAAAACCAGATTCAATGTGCAGAGTGCTTGTGCACTCTGTACTTTACTGGAGAAAATGGGGCGTGGGGGATCACTGGTGAGCTGTGTTATGACTGTCAGAAGGAGAAAGACTTGATGGATGGATATGATGATGACGATGACTAGGCATTCCTTCCCAACTCTTGGTGAAGCGGTAAAGTTTGTCTTCAACAGTACTGGCTTGTTGGCACAGAAACACAGTCAATCAGTGATACTGGATGACGAAGCAAAGAAAAAAAATATCCAAACTAAGCTAAACAGATTAGCCAAGGAAGATGGTGATCTTGATAAAACCCTTGAGGAGCTTGAGGTTTACTTAATTGGCTTGGTGTATGAAGCGACTCAAGACCCACGGGTTAGTGAAGCACTTCTAGCAAGTGCGAGAGATTTGTATCAGTCCTACAGAGCCACGTTAAGTGATGAAGGTACCTATCTTTCAAGACAGAAAACGATCAAATGGCTTATTGAATACCGTTTGGCTGATCTTGTTATTAAGTCTGCGCATAAATATGCGTTGATGTATGGTGCAGCTGTGAGCAGTTTAAAAGCACCTTGCGAAATTGATTGGTGGTTGCCCACATTTTCGGGAGAGCATGTTTGCTGGCCGTTAGAAAAAGTTTGGCGTTGGATTTATCAAGAATGCGGAACGAATCAAAGTCGATTTCATAATCCTTCAAATTTAGATGGAAGGGCGAGCCAAAATTTGGAAAACGTATCTCGTTGGTTTAACCGAGGACGATTACCCAGTTGGGGAGAGCTACAGAAGAACTTTGAGTATTCGGTTGAGCAACTGGCAAGTTGCGGTGACAAGCGACATGGCAGAAAACTGAGTGCCGAAGATGTTCATCGCTTCACATGTATTCTGTTTCTTGCTCGACTATCGACTGATATTTTTCAGCAGATAAATTCTGCTTTCGGGAGCAGCTTTATTCAACGCTTGGTTGTTCAAATGAAAGCTCAAAACCGTAGAATGGTTAAGTTAAATCAAGAGCTTAAAAAATTGATTTCCGTTGAGTTGTTTGAGATTGGTCCCTTAACTCCACAGCAACACTACGAGTTTTGGTTTCAAAAAGTGGATTTGTACTGGAGGCAGTATGCTCAGCATCTAGCCCAGGACGCAAGTATATTTCAATCGATATTGATAGAGCGAAAAGGCTCTCCGTTTTCACTATCAGAAGTTAAAAGGCTTAGGTGGCGATTTGATGCTTATTTTCTTGCCATGTGTCTAAGGGTGCACCACAAACAAATAGATTCAGATAAGAAAAGCTTTATGCTGAAGTACATGGATGGCGGAAGGCGGAGAAAGTCATCAACCTTATCACTCACGGATATTCAAGACTATCAGCGCAGTATCGATGACGCTGGACATGGTGATACTTTGCACTGGATGGTTGAATGGATGTTCGCTACATATTTTTACCGAAAAGACGATCATCGTTCAGCCTTAGGGCACTATAAAAAAGCGTTTGAGCTTTCCAAGCATAGCGTGGGTCGGGATACGTATCTACTCGTGAACCAATTTGCTGAGTGTTGTGCAAAAAATGACAAATGGCGCGAGTTTAAGAAGTTAGTCGCTTGGGCTTGCCATCAGAAGGTAGAGATTCGCTGGCATAGAGGATTTGATGAGTCCGAAGATGCTGTGAAGGGAGCCTTTGAAATGTTAAAAATCGCTAATTATCCAATCCTATGACTTCAAATTAAGGTGATAGTGAGCAATGTCACCATCACCAGAATAAACGAGTCTTAGGTCGCTGAATCCTTTCCAGAAGAAGCAAAAATATCGGGGAATGTGAGCATGGCTTCCATCCTACGTTGTTCTATGATGTCAGCGTAGATCTCGGTTGTCTTGAGTTCGCTGTGGCCGAGCAGTTTCGATACTGCGTATATATCGATTCCTCGGCTAAGCTGAATTACAGCAAAGGTATGACGACCAGCATGGAATGTAACGTGCTTACTTATTCCAGCAGCCAGAGCCCATCTAAGCAGTTCTACATTTATATAAGAAGAGTATTTCAATCCCTTGAATACGCGCTCGTGAAAGGCTTTGGGGCTACCCAAAAGTGATTCTGCTGACTTTGGTATGTCTAAATACTGAAGGCTCTTAGCATCGCCGTGAGAGAGTTTGACCTGGTCGAAGATAATTCGTTTGTGATTATTGAATGTCTCTATTTCTGACCAAGTAAGTCGATGGATATCGCACCAACGCATCCCCGTTGCACATGAGAACAAAAACGCACGTTTAAGGACTGGGTAGCGACATTCTGTATGAGCTAACGCGTTGACCTCATCCAGTGTTAAATAAACCCGCTTAGTCGTTTTCGCTTTGATACTGGTCACTTGTGAAAGCGGGTTATCGCGAATAATACCTTCTCGATGTGCTTCGTTGATCGCCGCACGAACTTTATTGAAGTAGGAGCTTTGTGTATTGCGAGATAACGGTGTATCACTTTTGGTTTTCGCTTCATTGGTTAGGTAATACTTAAACCCGTCTAACCAGTCTTTATCCAGTTCATCAAAACTAAGATCATGTTTCCCGCAGTAGAACAGTAGGTGCTTACGAGCTGAAAGCCAGATTGAATGGTTGGAGGTTGAGGTGGTTTGTTCTTTGATGTCAATTTGCCGTTGAAAGTAATCAATGAAGCTAGCTGAGAGCTTGGTTCGATCCTCAAAACCATGCTTCTGAGATTGCCACTCAACCAGTCGTTTACTCTTAATGGTTTCGGCGAGAAGCATATGCTCTTTGTTGTGTTGGCGCTGGGTGGGTGTTTTAGGTTTGTCGTGAACGTACAGGTCTAAAGTTTCGTAGCTGCGTTTACGTTTATTTTGGCGTCCACCTAGTGTGTTTGTGGCATAACCATGATCATAAACTAAACGTAGTGAGCGTGTGCCATCAGCTCTAAGTGTTCGTTTTTGAATGGAAATTTTCATTTTAGACTCCATTTGGGCCCCAATCAGTGCGAGTAGCATGTCATGGAGCCCAAATGGGGACTAGATTTGGCAATTAACGGCAACGGATGGAAACAAACGGCAAATGACGATCTAATAAAATCAGTGTGTTATCTACCGTTGCTTGCTGTTGTTTTCCGTTATTTGCCCACTTTACTTCCCGATACAGAATGAAGAGAATATACGACCTAAAAGATCATCTGAGCTGAACTCACCAGTAATCTCATTAAGATGCTGTTGGGTGATACGTAGCTCTTCCGCCAAGATCTCTCCTGCCATGTAACCTTCAAGCTGTTGTTTGCCGATATCTAGGTGATCCGATGCTCTTTCTAAGGCGTCCAAGTGACGGCGACGTGCCATGAAGCCACCTTCATGGCCACCAGCAAAGCCCATGCATTCTTTTAGATGGCTACGTAGTGCATCGATACCTTCGCCTGTTTTAGCTGATAAGCGAATCAAGGTCGGATCGTTAACGTGACAAATTCCTAGCTCTTCATTGGTTTGGTCCGCTTTATTGCGAATCACCGTCATGCCTATGTTATTTGGTAAACGATCAACGAAATCTGGCCAAATATCTTTTGGATCAGTGGCACCTGTAGTCGTTCCGTCCACCATAAATAAAACACGGTCTGCCTGAGAAATTTCTTCCCAAGCGCGTTCTATACCGATTCTTTCTACTTCATCGGAAGCATCACGTAGGCCTGCGGTATCGATAATATGCAATGGCATGCCATCGATATGGATATGTTCACGAAGCACATCTCGTGTGGTACCGGCAATATCGGTCACAATCGCAGACTCTTTGCCTGATAGTGCGTTCAATAGACTGGATTTCCCAGCGTTTGGACGGCCTGCTATCACCACCTTCATACCTTCACGCATGATTGCGCCTTGGTTGGCTTCTTGGCGTACGGATTCGAGGTTGTCGATGATAGCCTGTAAGTCAGCACTTACTTTGCCGTCAGCAAGGAAATCGATTTCTTCTTCAGGGAAGTCGATCGCTGCTTCAACATAGATTCGCAGATGAATCAGTGAATCGACCAGCGTGTTAATGCGCTTAGAGAACTCACCTTGTAGTGATTGAAGCGCCGATTTTGCTGCTTCTTCTGAACTTGCATCAATTAAGTCAGCAATCGCTTCGGCTTGCGTTAAGTCCATTTTGTCGTTCAAGAAGGCACGCTCAGAGAACTCACCTGGACGCGCGGCACGTAGGCCTGAGATAGTTAGGATGTGTTTGATTAGCATGTCCATAACCACTGGGCCACCGTGGCCTTGCAGCTCTAACACGTCTTCGCCAGTGAACGAATGTGGGTTAGGGAAGTAAAGCGCGATACCTTGGTCGAGCTCGATGCCATCGGCAGATTTGAAAGGCAAGTACTCAGCGTAGCGAGGCTTAAGTGTTTTTCCTGTTAGTTCTAGGGCAACCTGAGTCGCCAATGGGCCGGAAACGCGGATAATACCGACGCCACCACGTCCGGGCGCGGTCGCTTGAGCAACAATCGTATCTGTAGTCATAGGTGTGCCTGCTAGCATGTGAAGGCCAAAAAGGGGCGTTCACGATTAATCAATTAGCTGAATTGTAATCAGCTAAAAACAAAAAGGCGACCTTTTGGTCGCCTTTCTTTATCTCTTTCTATTCTTGAACTTACTTAGAATGTAAGCCTTTCTTTTCCAGCGCGCGGTAGATAAGCGTTTGCTGAATCAGAGTTACGATGTTCGATACTAGCCAGTAAAGAACCAGACCTGAAGGGAAGAACAGGAAGAAGAATGTGAACATAACCGGCATAAAGGTCATGATCTTCTGCTGCATTGGATCCGTTACCGTTGTCGGGCTCATCTTCTGGATTAGGAACATTGAAGCACCCATCAGAAGTGGCAAGATGTAGTATGGGTCTTGCGCTGAAAGGTCAGTAATCCAACCGAAAAACGGTGAGTGACGCAGTTCTACAGACTCCATTAATGCCCAGTATAGCGAAATAAATATAGGCATTTGTAAGATGATAGGTAAACAGCCACCTAGTGGGTTTACTTTCTCTTTCTTGTACAATTCCATCATTTCTTGGCTCATGCGTTGACGGTCGTCGCCAATACGCTCACGCATTGCAGTCAGTTTAGGCTGAAGCATGCGCATTTTCGCCATAGATGTGTACTGGGCTTTCGTTAGTGGGTACATAGCACCACGAACGATAAATGTTAGACAGATGATTGCCAGACCCCAGTTCACAACGATGCCTTGAATGAACGAAAGCAGAGTATGAAGTGGTTTAGCAATGAACCACAACCAACCGTAGTCAACTACTAGGTCTAGGCTTGGTGCAACAGCAGCCATTTGATCTTGAAGTTTAGGACCAACCCAAAGTGTTGCTTTGAAGCTCGCTTCGTCGCCAGTCGCGATGGTCTTGTTCGGCATGCGCACACCGATGTCACCAAGGTTTCCGATTACACGAGTGTAAAGGTTGCTGCCTGCTTCGTCGCGTGGGATCCATGCACTTGCAAAGTAGTGTTGAATCATCGCAGCCCAACCCTGACCATTTGCTAGGTTAAGAGACAGGTTGCGATCTTGCATGTCGTCGAAGCTGTATTTTTTGTAACGCGTATCTTCCGTAGAGTAAGCACCACCACGGTACGTTGGCATGGTTAGGCTACCGCCGTCATCCATAACGTTTTGACGTAGGTGAGCGTACATGCCGAATGTCGCGTTGTTACCAGAATTGTTGATTACATCGTATTCAACGTCAATCGCGTAGCTGCCGCGCTTAAGTACGAATGTTTTTGTGTAATCAAGGCCGTTCGCTTGGTAAGTCATTGGGATGCGTAGTTCATCTTGACCTTCAGCTAGAGTAAAGCTGTCTGCTGAAACCGTATAGCTAGGGCGGTTCGTGCTGCTTAAATCGATACCTTGAGGACCCACTAGACCGCTTTGAGCGATAAATTGGTGACCAGGTTCGTTTTTAAGAAGAACAAAAGTGTCTTCAGAATCGAACTCAGCAGAGTAATCATTAAGGTTCGCTTTAACGACATCACCACCAACCGTATCAATTGACAGCGTCAGTACATCAGTTGTTACTGTGATAGCTTTTGCAGCAGCAACTTGACCTGGAGCTGGGTCTAGATCATCTGCATAAGATGGTGCTGGTAGTGTGCTGCCAGATTGTGCCTGCTCAACCGCTTGTGGAGCTGGGTTCTTCGCTACGTTCCATTGTTGGAAAAGTAGGAAAGAAACCAAAGCCAATGCGATTAACAGGATATTACGTTGAGAATCCATCGTTATTTATCTCTGTCTTGTTTTGGGACTGGTGGAACGGGGTCAAAGCCACCTTCATTCAAAGGATGGCATTTTAATAGACGTTTGCCTGATAACCAACACCCTTTTACAAAACCGTGAGCTTTCAACGCTTCTATCGCATATAAAGAGCAGGTTGGAGTAAATCGGCAGCGTGGGCCGATGAGTGGACTAATAAACCATCTATAAAAATAGATGGGTATTAGCGCTATCCACGCGAAGGGCGAGACAGGCGAAGCCATAATTTGTCGAGTAGCTTGAACATTTCTTCATTGCTTAAATCTTGCGCGCTCTTTTTAGCGATTACAACAAAATCTTTGTTAGGGAGTTTGTGTTGAGTGTTACGAAAGCTTTCACGAGTAAGACGCTTGAATCGATTACGACCCACGGCGGTTTTAATCTGCTTTTTCGGAACGGCTAATCCAAGACGAGGATTTGAAAGAGAGTTATTTCGAGCAATGATGGTGAAATGAGGGGAGCCAGCTCGATGAGCTTGCTTGAAGACATTTTGATAATGTTCGGGAGTTAACAAGCGTAACTCCCGACCGAAGGCTAGCTTATTCAAAATAATCAAAGATTACTTAGAAAGACGCTTACGGCCTTTTGCACGACGTGCATTGATTGTTGCGCGACCGTTCTTAGTAGCCATGCGAGCACGGAAACCGTGTGTACGCTTACGCTTTAGAACTGTAGGTTGAAAAGTGCGTTTCATTGTAATTACCTTACTGATCAGTAGTTTTAGGTTTTTGTTAAACCCGGCGTGGGTATTTTTTCTCTTCTTTATATAAGAAAGGAAAACCGACGCCTCTCAACAAAGAGGCGGAATTGTAATCACTGTCACAAAAAGTGTCAATGATTGGGTTAACTAAAATTCCGGTCGGGGGATTATACGTAGAATAACTAAAATCACAAGGATCCTTAGTCGATCCCAACCTTGTTTAAGAATTTCTTTAATTTAGGATCCTGTGGATTACCAAAAATATCCTGTGGAGATCCCTGTTCGACAATGTGGCCATCAGCCATGAAGATCACTCTATCTGCGACCTCTCTCGCGAACTGCATTTCATGGGTAACCACCAGCATGGTTTGATGCTGATTTGCTAATTTTTTCATTAGGTTAAGTACTTCGCCAACCCACTCAGGATCAAGCGCTGATGTAGGTTCATCAAACAACAAAAGTTCTGGCTGAAGTGCCATCGCTCGGCCAATACCAACCCGTTGCTGCTGGCCTCCAGAGAGCGCTGCTGGGTAACTGTCCGATCTGTCACCTAAACCAATGTCATCGAGTATTTGTTGCGCTTTTTCATGGGCTTGTTTACTTTTCCAACCTCGAACAGTAATCAAACCTTCAGCAATGTTCTGCCTCGCGGTTTGGTGAGCAAATAGCGCATAATTTTGGAACACAAACCCCGTCTTACGACGCAGTGCAAGCACCTCTGATTTGGTATGCTTCTGAACATCCACCTTGATATCATCGATCGAAATCGTACCTTGATCGGCTTGCTCTAGAAAATTAACACAACGCAGTAAGGTAGATTTACCAGTACCACTTGAACCTATGATGACAATGATCTCGCCTTGCTTTATTTCTAGGTCGATCCCTTTCAATACTTCAGTGTCACCAAATTGTTTGTGGATATTTTGTAATTTGATCATCGTACGTACGCCTTATTCAGTTTCACTTCGGCCCAAATTTGAATACGAGTAAGGATAACCACCACGCCCCAATAAATCAGCGCTACCGCTAAGAAAGCTTCGAAGAAGCGAAAACTTGAAGAGGCTTCCATCTGAGCTTTAGCCATGATTTCAGCGACACCTAAAGTGAAAGCAAGCGAAGTCGACTTAATCATGTCAATGAAGTAGTTCATCAACGACGGCAATGCGACGCGGGTTGCTTGAGGTAAGATGATTCGACGCATCGCTTGACTGGTTGTCATGCCCACAGATAGGCTGGCTTCCATTTGACTACGGTCAATACCGATAATCGCTGCACGAATACTTTCTGCCATGTAGGCGGCAAAGTGCAGAGTTAAGCCTATGACGGCTGCGCTGAAGGCATCTAGACCAACCATCCACGGGAACACTTGTGGTAAGCCGTAATAAAGAAGAAATAACTGTACTAGCAGTGGGGTGCCGCGAAAGAAGCTGATGTACAGTTGGCTCAACTGATCGAGTACTGGGATTTTGAATACACGAATGTTTGCCAGTATCAAAGAGAGAATCAGAGCAAAGAACAAACCCCAAGTTGCCATCTCCATGGTCGTGCCAAGATACTTCAGCAGTATTGGCAGCAGCTCTAGCATGTAGTTAAAATCAAATCCCATAATCTATCTCATATTTTTATTGGAAGTGTTGTTCTATTTGGAAATACTGTTATATCAGGCTTTTAATCAGTAATACAAAAACAAAAAGCCCACCGCTGTATAAAGCAGTGGGCCTTAAATGGAACGAGTGAGTTATTACTTTTGGGTAATATCCGCCCCAAACCATTTCTGAGAGATACCTTCTAGCGTGCCATCGGCGCGCATTGTTGCTAATGCTTGGTTTACTTCAGCTTGCAGTTTTTTACCCTTGTCGTTGTCAACGAAAGGCCAAGCGTTTTCAATGGTTTCGAATGGCTGACCTGCTAGCTGCAATGGTAGACCTGTCTTCTTAATAAGCTCTAGTGCTGAAAGGCGATCCATTACGAATGCATCGGCACGGCCGAGTGCTACATCATGTTCAATACCTGTATCGTAGGTTTTTACATTGATTTTGCCATCTTTGTCGTAGCTGCGAAGCAGTTGTTCGAAGTTTGAACCCAGGTTTACCGCAACCGTCTTGCCATGTAAGTCTTCGATGCCTTTGATGCTGTCGTTACCTTTACGAACGGTAATCTGTGCGCCATCTACTACGTATGGGTCTGCGAATAGATATTTCGCTTTACGTGCATCCGTCATTGTAATTTGGTTTGAGATCGTATCAATTCGACCCGTTTCAAGAAGACCAAACAGACCTGAAAAGTTTGCAGTCACGTATTCGATCTTGTAGTCGTTACGTTTACCAATCTCATCCCATAAATCCACTTCAAAACCTTGTAGCTGGTCTTGTTTAACGAAAGTGAACGGGAAGTAGCGACCAGACATGCCGACTTTAACTTCAGTCGCAGCTTGAACAGTAGCAGCAGAGAGTGCGATAGCCGCAATTGCAGCCTTAACCCAGTTATTCATTTGGTAACTCCTTATATTTATGGGATTGGATGTTACTGTGAAATGGCTCAATAGAATAAATAACCAGATGTTATTAACCATAACTATATCGTATTCTAATTTGGGGATAACTCGCAAGGATCCGGGCATAAGTAGATCATTGTGTGAGTAAATTAGGGGCAAGATGTGTGGATCTAACTCTTTTCATCCAACTTACTGTGAATAACTTGGATCTTATTCGCTGAATTAGTGATCAATCACTGGCGATCTTACTTATCAACAGGTAAAATCAACGGTCATTTCACATAACTTAAATAGAGTGGGGCACCGTGTCATCTTCGCTTTGGTTGCAGTGTTTGCAACAGCTTCAAGAAGAGTTACCAGCTACAGAATTCAGTATGTGGGTTCGTCCGCTACAAGCGGAGCTCAATGACAATACTCTAACTCTATTTGCACCGAACCGGTTTGTACTTGATTGGGTTCGCGATAAGTATCTAAATAGCATTACCCGTTTGCTGCGAGAACATTGCGGTCATGATATTCCGCATCTTCATTTTGAGATTGGAAGTAAACGAGCCACTGCGACAAAACCTGAGACTATCGCCCCTGCTAGGACACGTACAGCTGCTGATGTAGCTGCTGAATCGTCGGCACCTGCGCAGTTACAAGCTCGTAAGCCTGTCCATAATATCTGGCGTGATGAAGAGCCTGTCGCGGTTGACTTGAATCACCGTTCAAACGTAAACCCAAAACATATGTTCAATAACTTTGTTGAGGGTAAATCAAACCAATTGGGTTTAGCGGCGGCACGTCAGGTTTCAGATAATCCAGGAACGGCCTATAACCCATTGTTTTTATATGGTGGTACTGGTTTAGGTAAAACGCACTTGTTGCATGCTGTAGGTAACGCCATTGTTGATAACAAACCAAACGCTAAAGTGGTGTACATGCACTCTGAGCGCTTTGTTCAGGACATGGTAAAGGCGCTACAAAATAACGCGATTGAAGAATTTAAGCGCTACTACCGCAGTGTTGATGCGCTGCTTATCGATGATATCCAATTCTTCGCCAATAAAGAGCGCTCTCAAGAAGAGTTCTTCCATACTTTTAATGCGCTGCTTGAAGGTAACCAACAGATCATCCTAACGTCTGACCGTTATCCAAAAGAGATCAACGGGGTTGAGGATCGTCTAAAATCTCGCTTCGGTTGGGGTTTGACGGTTGCGATTGAGCCACCAGAGCTTGAGACTCGTGTTGCGATCTTGATGAAGAAAGCAGAAGACCACCAAATTCACCTTGCGGATGAAGTGGCATTCTTTATTGCTAAGCGTTTACGCTCTAACGTTCGTGAGCTAGAAGGCGCATTGAACCGTGTTATTGCGAATGCAAACTTCACTGGCCGCCCGATCACTATCGATTTCGTGCGTGAAGCACTGCGTGACCTACTTGCACTGCAAGAAAAGCTGGTCACTATTGATAACATTCAAAAGACAGTAGCCGAGTACTACAAAATCAAAGTCGCTGATCTATTGTCTAAGCGTCGTTCTCGTTCTGTTGCTCGTCCACGTCAATTGGCGATGGCACTGGCTAAAGAGCTGACTAACCACAGTTTGCCTGAGATTGGCGATGCATTCGGTGGTCGTGACCACACGACGGTACTGCATGCTTGTCGTAAGATTGCTCAGCTGCGTGAAGAGAGCCACGACATTAAAGAAGACTATTCGAACTTGATTCGTACCCTTTCTTCTTAATACACAGTATTCTTAACCTTAATAAGCCGAACTTTGGCCACGTACTATTACGCAGTGCCATTTAGACCGTAAGAGCAAGATATGAAATTTACCATTGAACGTAGTCATCTGATTAAGCCATTACAACAAGTATCTGGCGCACTCGGTGGCAGGCCAACGCTTCCAATTCTAGGAAACCTACTGATTAAAGTAGAAGATAACGTGTTGTCGATGACAGCGACGGATCTAGAAGTTGAACTGATCAGCCGTGTAACGCTTGAAGGTGATTTCGAAGCGGGCAGCATTACCGTACCTTCACGTAAATTCCTAGATATCTGCCGTGGATTGCCAGACAGCTCAGTGATCACTGTGGTATTGGATGGTGACCGTATTCAGGTTCGCTCTGGTCGTAGCCGCTTCTCATTAGCAACATTACCTGCGGCAGACTTCCCAAACATAGAAGACTGGAGCAGTGAAGTTGAAGTGTCTGTGACACAAGCTGAATTGCGCGGTCTTATCGAGAAAACACAATTCTCAATGGCGAACCAAGACGTTCGCTACTACCTCAACGGTATGTTGTTCGAGATTGAAGGTTCGATCCTGCGCAGTGTGGCGACTGATGGTCACCGTATGGCAGTATCTCAAGCGCAACTTGATGCCGATTTTGCTCAGAAGCAGATCATTGTTCCACGTAAAGGTGTTCAAGAGCTAGTCAAGCTGTTGGATGCACCTGAACAGCCTGTAACGCTGCAAATTGGTAACTCTAATGTACGCGCTGAAGTGAACAACTATGTATTCACTTCTAAGCTTGTTGATGGTCGTTTCCCTGATTATCGCCGCGTAATGCCGCAGAATACCACCAAGACATTAGAAGCCGGCTGCGATGAGTTACGTTCAGCGTTTTCTCGCGCGGCGATTCTGTCGAATGAAAAATTCCGTGGTGTTCGCGTTAACCTTGTCGATAGCGAGATGCGTATTACCGCGAACAACCCAGAACAAGAAGAAGCCGAAGAGGTGTTAGACGTCACCTTCTACGGTGACGCGCTAGAAATTGGCTTCAACGTAAGCTACGTATTGGATGTGCTGAACACACTGCGTTGTGAACAGGTTCGTATATCAATGTCAGATGCCAATGCGAGTGCTTTGATTGAGAATGCGCAAGATGACAGCGCGATGTACGTTGTTATGCCAATTCGTTTATAAGCGTTGTTTGTGAATCAACCATGCTTACTGACCAACAACGTTTACCTACTGTGTTGTGATTGAAGATTAATATGAAGACGCTATGCCTTTATCGCGCTTAATCGTTAAGCAGTTTAGAAATATTGAAGCCTGTGACATTCAACCGTCATCAGGCTTTAACTTTCTTATAGGGGCTAACGGAAGCGGCAAAACCAGTGTCCTTGAAGCGGTCTATCTGCTCGGGCACGGTCGCTCATTCAAAAGTTCTCTAACTGGTCGTATCATCCAAAACGAGTGCAGTGAACTGTTTGTACATGGCCGTTTTATGACCTCGGACCAATTTGAGCTGCCAATTGGCATTAATAAGCAGCGTGATGGCTCGACAGAGGTTAAAATAAGCGGCCAAACCGGACAAAAGTTGGCTCAGTTAGCGCAAGTCTTACCTTTGCAGTTGATTCACCCGGAAGGGTTTGATTTACTGACGGATGGACCTAAACATCGCCGTGCATTCATTGATTGGGGAGTTTTCCACAGTGAGTCAGGTTTTTATGATGCTTGGGGCAGGGTAAAGCGGCTCAATAAACAGCGAAACGCATTATTGAAAACAGCCACGCATTATCGAGAGCTGAGCTATTGGGATCAAGAACTGGCCCGTTTAGCTGAAAACATCAGTCATTGGCGTGCCACCTATGTTGAGCAACTTAAAGAAGTCGCCGAAGAGATCTGTGCGACCTTCTTGCCAGAGTTTGAGATAAAGATTAACTATTATCGTGGCTGGGAAAAAGACACGCCATACGCTGAGATACTAGAGAAGAATTTTGAAAGGGATCAGCAGCTTGGTTACACATTTAGTGGGCCAAACAAAGCAGATCTAAAGATAAAAGTGAACGGCACTCCAGTGGAAGATGTCTTGTCACGAGGTCAGTTGAAGTTGATGGTGTGCGCGTTGCGAGTAGCACAAGGGCAACACCTCACTCAAATGACAGGAAAGCAATGTATCTATTTAATAGATGACTTTGCTTCCGAATTAGATAGCCAACGCCGCGCACGTCTTGCTGAGTGCTTAAAGGCGACCGAGGCTCAAGTTTTTGTAAGCTCTATTACCGCTGATCAGATTGCAGATATGCATGATGAAAATAGCAGGATGTTTCATGTGGAACATGGCAAAATAGAGCAAGGATAATTAGTCAGAGAGTAACTATGTCAGATAATTACGATTCATCGAGTATTAAAGTACTGAAGGGTCTGGATGCGGTACGTAAGCGTCCTGGAATGTACATTGGCGACACGGATGATGGTACCGGTCTGCACCACATGGTTTTTGAGGTGGTAGATAACTCTATTGATGAAGCGCTAGCTGGTCACTGTAATGACATCATTGTAACTATCCATGAAGATAGCTCTGTGTCGGTTCGCGATGACGGCCGTGGTATTCCAACAGAATTACACTCAGAAGAGAATGTGTCTGCTGCAGAAGTTATCATGACGGTTCTTCATGCTGGTGGTAAGTTTGATGATAACTCGTACAAAGTATCTGGTGGTCTGCACGGTGTTGGTGTTTCAGTAGTAAACGCACTTTCTAAGCAAGTTACTCTTACTATCCACCGTGGTGGAAAAATTCACACTCAAACATATAACCATGGTGAACCTCAGGCACCACTTGCTATTGTAGGTGATACGGATAGAACCGGAACGGAGATTCGTTTCTGGCCAAGTGAAGAAACATTCACCAATATTGAGTACCATTACGACATCTTAGCTAAGCGTCTACGTGAACTGTCATTCTTGAATTCGGGTGTATCAATCAGGCTGATTGATGAGCGTGAAGAAGACAAAATGGATCACTTCGAATATGAAGGCGGCATTCAAGCGTTTGTTGAACATCTTAATACCAACAAGACCCCAATTATTCAAAAGATCTTTCACTTCGATTCTGAGCGTGATGATGGCATTACCGTCGAAGTTGCGATGCAGTGGAACGATGGTTACCAAGAAAACATTTACTGTTTCACCAATAATATCCCTCAGCGTGATGGTGGTGCTCACTTAGCGGGTTTCCGTTCAGCACTGACCCGTACTTTAAATAGTTTTATGGATAAAGAAGGCTTCTCTAAGAAAGCGAAGACTTCAACATCCGGTGATGATGCTCGTGAAGGTTTGACGGCGATTGTTTCAGTGAAAGTGCCGGATCCTAAGTTTTCAAGCCAAACCAAAGATAAGCTGGTTTCTTCTGAAGTGAAGTCTGCAGTTGAATCTACAATGGGTGAGAAACTATCTGAGTTCCTGATTGAGAACCCAGGTGAAGCGAAAATTGTTTGTTCGAAAATTATCGATGCAGCACGTGCTCGTGATGCAGCGCGTAAAGCTCGTGAGATGACACGTCGTAAAGGTGCATTAGATTTAGCGGGTCTTCCAGGTAAACTTGCTGACTGTCAGGAAAAAGATCCTGCACTGTCTGAACTATACATTGTGGAAGGAGACTCTGCTGGCGGTTCAGCTAAGCAGGGGCGTAATCGTAAGAACCAAGCAATTTTACCGCTTAAAGGTAAAATCCTTAACGTAGAGAAAGCACGTTTCGACAAAATGTTGTCTTCACAAGAAGTTGCAACGCTAATCACAGCCCTTGGTTGTGGTATTGGCCGCGACGAATACAACCCAGACAAACTGCGTTACCACAACATCATCATCATGACCGATGCCGATGTCGATGGTTCTCACATACGTACATTGCTCTTGACGTTCTTCTACCGTCAAATGCCGGAACTGATAGAACGTGGTTACATCTATATTGCTCAGCCACCACTTTTCAAAGTGAAAAAAGGTAAGCAAGAGCAATACATCAAAGATGAAGATGCAATGAATCAGTATCAAGTATCTTTAGCTTTAGACAACGCAGCATTGCATGTGAACTCTGAAGCACCAGCGTTTGCTGGTGAAGGATTAGAGAAGCTTGTTCTGCAATACAATGCCGGTATTAAGCTTGTTGATCGTATGAGTCGCCGTTACCCACGTGCACTTATCCATGAATTGATTTATATGCCACGCTTAACCGCTGAGCAGTGTCATGATGAAGTGGCTGTTGAAGCTTGGGGTAAGCAGCTTGTAGAGCAGCTCAACGCGAAAGAAACGGGTGCTAGCCAATACAATCTTGAGGTTGAAAAGCACGAAGACCTAGGAATAAGTGTTCCTAAGATTGTCGTGCGTACACACGGTGTAACTCATGAGCATTTGTTAAGTATTGACCTAATCAACTCGAAAGAATTTAGTAAATTATCGGATTTATCTGAAGCGCTTGATGGTTTGATTGAAGAAGGTGCTTATATTAAACGTGGTGAGCGAACTCAAGCGGTAACGAGTTTTGTTGAAGCAGTGAACTGGTTGGTTAAAGAGTCTCGTCGTGGTTTAAGCCTGCAACGATACAAAGGTCTAGGTGAGATGAACCCAGATCAGCTTTGGGAGACCACAATGGATCCTGAAAGTCGTCGTATGATGCAAGTAACGATCGAAGATGCGGTTGGCGCAGATCTGTTGTTTACTACGCTGATGGGTGATCAAGTTGAGCCGCGTCGTAACTTCATCGAAGAGAATGCATTGAAGGTAGCTAACCTAGACGTTTAGTATCTTTGATACTTCGCTCTTTCGCTTAATTTCTGTGTCAGAGGTGCTCACATACATTCGTATGCTCCGCGCCTCTTCCTTGAACTAAAACGAAATAGCTTCGTCTCAAAAAACTAAATATATTATTTAAAAGACTGCCCGAAATGGCGGTCTTTTTTGTTTTTTAAGCATTTGAAAAATAATGATTTTGGAAAATAATTGAAAATAATCCCTTGAAACTATTTTGTTCAATCCACATATCTAGTTGTGAAGAGGATGACTGTCTTGCTCTACAAGAGAAGAAACAGAACCTTCATAACCGTTGCTAGAGTATCGCTCAATAGAGGATAACTTTGGCAGCACACAACTTAAAAATTGATTCATTGTCATGTCCCAGCGTTGTCGCCAATAGAGGTGAAACCCGAGGAATGCGAATTGAATCTCTTAGCTGTTTACTGGGTCCCACACAGGTTTGATCCAAGTAAAATTCGCAGCTAAGACTATTGCTTACTAAAAGGATAGCATTATGAGAACTGTAGATTTCACTCCACTTTACCGCAACGCAATCGGCTTTGATCGTCTATTCAACATGATGGAAGCGAACTCATCGAAGAACTCTTCTGGCGGTTACCCTCCATACAACATCGAGCAAAAAGACGAGAACAACTACCGTATTACTATGGCCGTTGCTGGTTTTGCTGATGACCAATTAGATCTGACTCAAAAAGAGAACATGCTAATTGTGAAAGGTGAGCGTAAAGCAGAAGCAGAGAAAACCTTCGTATATCAAGGTATTGCAGAGCGCGATTTCGAGCGTAAATTCCAACTGGCTGACTACGTAAAAGTGGTAGGTGCAAGCATGGAAAATGGTCTTCTTCACATCGACCTAGAACGCGAAATCCCAGAAGCGATGCAACCTCGTAAGATTGCTATCAATGGTAATAGCCTACTAGAAGGTTAATTACTGTTAGCTCCATAGAGCTAAAAATATCGGGAAGTAGAAGTGAAAGAGCACCAGTACCTTGAAGAAGGTCGGTGCTCTTTTTGTATTTGACCTGCCGTAAGCCAAAAGCTCTTATTACTGCTCTGAGTAAGCCTTTTTCACTTCTTCAGCAATGATTGAAATGCCTTTCTGCATCGCCTCATCATCTTGCACGTAGTTCATACGTAAGCACTGGTGAGCATGATCCCACTCATCTTCTTGACCGATAAAGAAGTATTCACCCGGAACAATCAGAACGCCACGGGCTTTGAGGCGGTTGTACAGTTCCATTGTGGTGATAGGCAGTTCATCAAACCATAGCCATAAGAAGATAGCGCCTTCAGGTTTGTGGATACGAAAGCGTGGATCGTCGATAGCGTCTTGCAACAGCTCAACCGCGCGTAGAGATTTCTCTTTGTAGAAAGGCTTAATCACTTCGCTGCTTAAACGTAGTAGATCACCCTTCTCAATCATGTGGTTAGCAATCGCAGGACCAACACTACTTGGTGCTAGGCTGATAATGCCATTCATGTTGGTTAGCGCTTGCGTTACTTCTTCACTCGCAATCACGATACCGCAACGCACACCTGGCAAACCAAGCTTAGACAAGCTCATACACAGAATCGTATTTTCGTTCCAGAATGGTTCCACATCTTCAAAGATGATGTTTGGAAATGGCAGGCCGTAAGCGTTATCGATCAGCAGTGGGATATTGTTCTCTCTCGCGAGTTTGTCCAACTTACGCACTTCCTCATCGGTCAGTACGTTACCCGTAGGATTGGTAGGGCGAGAAGCGCAGATAGCCGCGACCGAGTCATCAACCTTGAGTTGTTCAAAATCGACGTGGTATTTGAACTGGCGGTTTTCTAGTAACTCGATCTCTGGGTGGTAAGAGATAAAGATATCATCATCAATACCCGCGTCGCCGTAGCCGATGTATTCCGGTGCGATCGGCAGTAGGATTTTCTTGTGCGAGCCATCAGGCTGTTGGCCTGCTAGCAGGTTGAATAGGTAGAAGAAGCCACTTTGACTGCCATTAGTCAGGCTGATGTTCTTTTCGCTGATGTCCCAACCATAGGTCTCTTTCAGCATTGCCGCTAACGACTTGATGAAGCTGTCTTTGCCCTGCGGACCATCGTAGTTGGCGAGGGCGGCGATGAGTTCTCCACTGGCGAGCATATCGGCACTGGCTTGGTTAAAGTAATCGAGCATGGCTGGGATAGCGGCTGGGTTGCCACCACCGAGCATGATTGCGCCAGGAGTGCGCAGGCCATCATTCAAATCATCCATTAAACGAGTGATTCCAGAGTATCGATTAAACTTTTCGCCAAACTTAGAGAACTGCATTACTTATTTTACCTAATTCATTGTGATTGCTTGTTATGTGTGATTAAGGCAGACCTTATGCCTGCCATCAGTGTATTCCTTGAACATACCGCAATGTTTTTGCGACGCATAGCGCCAAATGCTCTAACACGTAAAAAACTTCTATAAAGTTTGGTTAATGAGTGACAGCTTGCTTACTGAACGTACCTTTAGTGATAAAAAAAAGGAGAAGCCTAAGCTCCTCCTTTGAGTTTCTACGGTTTACTTCAATGAACGTTTATTTCGAACCTGTATAGACAACCAACACCTTGTCGTCTTGGTATTGGCGTTCGAACGCATAGTAGCCCTTGCTGTTACGGATGATGTGCTTGCCTTGCGCAACGGCTGGGTGGCGTTGGCGGAATTGGCCAAACGCTTGCCAGTGTTCTAGCAACTCTGCACGTTCGCCAGTGATTTGATCCCAAGGCATGTCTGAGCGTGTGCCTTGCATAGGGTCGGAACCTGTTGGGCCAAAGTCTCTTGCAATTTCGTCGCCGTAATAGATCTGCACCGCCCCCGGAGCCAGCATCAATGCGTTTGCTGCCTTGGTCTGTTTAGCAAAGTCGCTGCCGTGCTGTGTCCAGAATAGCGAGGTGTCGTGAGACGATAGGTAACTCAGAACGTTGAATTCGCTGTCGTTGTTGATCTTCTCTGCATAACGAAGGTAATCAGCATCGAGATCGGATAGGCATTTAAGCGCCTTAGGTGCGATATCGCTCTGGAATTCAAAGTTGATGATCGAATCAAAGCCGTTAGCAAAATAGTCTGATTTGACCACGCTGTGCGCCCATACTTCACCAGTCATCCAGAAAGGTAAGTCATCCAAGGCCTTGTCTGGGTTGTTCTGCTTCCACTCGGCAAGTGCCTGGTTAGTGCTCTCTTTAAGCTCAGCCCATGCTTCGAGTTCAACGTGTTTAGCGGTATCGACTCTGAAACCATCGACACCATATTCGCGCACCCAATCCGATAACCAAGTGATTAAATGGTCACGAGGTGTTTTGAGTTCATCGGTCGCGCTGGTGGATTTATTACGATAGAAGTTAGGCAGTCCGGTTGTCTCTGTCGATTCTGTTTTGAAATCGGGCAGGTGCGCCAAAGACATGGTGAGGTTATTGTAGCCCGGAGAGTCATAGGCGCCGATATCGCTACGTAGCCAAGCTTTGCCCCACCACTTTTCCCATGCTTCTTTGTCGCTGTAAGAGATGTAGTTGTTGAAGTAGTGCCAGTTCTGACCTTTAGCGGGTTGCCAATCTGTCCAGTTTTCGCCAAGTGTTTGTTTGGCTTCTTCGTCAGTTAGGTTGAGCTTACCAAAATCAAACTCCTGCATGTCGGCAAGCGTTGCATAGCCCGTGTGGTTCATTACCACATCCCAAACAACGCGAATGCCTTTGCTGTGCGCGGTATCGATGAAGTTTTTCAGCTCGTCTTCGGTGCCCATGTTGTCATCGAGCTTGGTCCAGTCTTGATGGTAGTAACCGTGGTAGCCGTAGTGTTTGAAGTCACCGCGATCACCGCCGCCAACCCAGCCGTGGATTTGCTCTAACGGAGACGTTATCCAGATAGCATTAGCACCGAGTGATTCTATGTAGTCGAGTTTTTCGGTTAAGCCGGCCAAGTCACCACCGTGGAAGGTACCGATTTCGTCTTGTCCATCTTGGCTGCGACTATAACTGTTGTCGTTATCAGGATTACCATTATGGAAACGGTCGGTCATTACGAAGTAAACCGTGGCGTTATCCCAACTAAAGTCAGCTTTGGTTTCTGGTTCTACTTTCTCAAGCAGCAGAACACCTTGGCTGTTTTCTGCAGGCTGCATGGTGATGCTGCCATTCGTTACTGTGACTTGTTTGCCTGAAAGAGCGTCTCTTACCACGGTGCCATCATCAAAGGTTTGAGCAACGTCGATGGTGGTGGGCTCGTCACTAGGAACCGGACAAGCAAAGCTTTGTACTTGTTGTTGCTTCGGCTTTATCTGAACCGTCAGCTCATTGGTTTGTGGGTTGAGCGTAAACTGATAGGTGTTAGCGCGAAAGACCTTGATATCTAATTCAGACTTCTCGGCGCAGTCGTCTAGGCGAAGGGGCTTATTGAATTTGATGCGGTTTTCTTCAGCCAACGCATAGTTGGTGCCACAGGTATTTTGAGTATCGCTGATAGAGAAGGTATAGCTACCTTTAGCGAGTTCCTGTTCTGCGATAACAGTGCCTTTTCCTGTCGATTCAAATACGACAGTGTTGTTATCAATCGTCAGCAATAAGCTGTCATCACTGGTTTGGCTGCATGCGCTGAGTGCGAGTATTGAAAGCGCGAGTACTGTTTTTTTCATTGTTCCCTTCCCCTGAATAAACAGGTCAGTTATAGCAAACAATGCCCTCTACAGTCTGAGCGCTGATTCATTCAGATAATCAATAACACCTCTACAAACAAATGCTTGGTTCACAAAAACAAAAAGGGAAGCTTTCGCTTCCCTTTGGGTGTTTACCGTTAGTTACTCAGAGTATGACTTAGAGCAACTGTCTCACTCGTGCTTATTTTTGCAGTAGAGAGATGTCAGCAATCTGTAGGAACAGGTTACGCAGGTTGTTCAGTAGCGTTAGACGGTTCTTCTTAAGCGCTTCGTCATCAGCCATCACCATTACGTTATCGAAGAATGCATCAACCGGTTCACGTAGATCAGCCAGCTTGCTTAGGGCTTCTTGGTAGTTGCCTGTAGCGAATGCGGGTTCTAGTGCTTCCGTCATTACTTCAACATTTTCAGCCAGCGCTTTCTCTGCGTCTTCTTGAAGAAGAGCAAGGTCGATTTCAGCAGGTAGCTCACCATCGAATTTCGCAAGGATGTTACCTACACGCTTGTTCGCTGCGGCTAGTGCTTCTGCTGCTTCCAGTTCACGGAAGTGAGAAACCGCTTTAACACGTTGGTCAAAGTCTGCTGGCTTAGTTGGACGACGTGCTAGTACCGCTTGGATGATATCAACGCTGAAACCAGCATCTTGGTACCATGCGCGGAAACGACCTAGCATGAAGTCGATTACGTCAGCTTCTACATTGTCGTTGGTAAGCTTGTCGCCTAGTAGTTCTTTCGCTTTACCGATCAGATCGGTTAGGTCTAGGTTGTAGCCGTTTTCAACGATGATACGTAGCACACCTAGAGACGCACGACGAAGTGCAAATGGGTCAGAACCTTTTGGTGCTTGGCCAATACCGAAGATACCTACGATAGTGTCTAGCTTGTCTGCCATTGCAACTGCAGAAGAGATACCCGTGCTTGGTAGATCGTCACCAGCGAAACGAGGCATGTACTGCTCGTAAAGTGCTAGTGCAACTTGCTCGTCTTCACCATCGTGAGTCGCGTAGTGCATGCCCATCACACCTTGAGTATCCGTAAATTCGAATACCATTGATGTCATTAGGTCACACTTAGCCAGTAGGCCAGCACGCTTAGACTTTTCAACGTCAGCATCGATTTGCTCAGCAATGTAGCCTGCAAGCTCTGTGATGCGGTCTGTTTTGTCTTTGATCGTACCCAATTGCTTCTGGAAGATAGCTTGGTCTAGTTCAGCAAGACGGTCGATAAGCGGACGCTTACGGTCTGTGTTGAAGAAGAATTCAGCATCAGCAAGACGCGGACGTACCACTTTCTCGTTACCTTCGATAACGTGACGAGGCTCTTTAGACTCGATGTTTGATACGAAGATAAAGTTAGGAAGTAGCTTCTTGTTTTCGTCGTAAACAGGGAAGTACTTTTGGTCACCTTTCATGGTGTAAACCAAAGCTTCAGAAGGTACTTTTAGGAACTCTTCTTCAAACTTCGCTGTAAGTACTACTGGCCATTCAACCAGAGACGTTACTTCTTCAACAAGGTCATCTTCTAGGTCAGCTTTACCGCCAACCGCTGCTGCCGCTTTTTGAGAGTCAGCAAGGATGATCGCTTTACGCGCTTCGTAATCCGCCATTACTTTACCGCGCTCTTCTAGGATCGCAGGGTATTGGTCAGCAGAATCGATGGTGAACTCTTGTTCGCCCATGAAGCGGTGACCACGGATAGTACGAGCAGATGCTACACCTAGGATTTCGCCTTCAACAAGCTCATCACCTAGTAGTACTGTCAGTGTTTTCACTGGACGGATAAATTGAATGTCTGAGTTACCCCAGCGCATTGCTTTAGGAATTGGTAGGCCAGCCAGTGCTTTCGCAGCGATGTCCATCACCAATTCTTGAACTGGTTTGCCAGCTACTTCTTGTTTGAAAAGAAGCCACTCGCCTTTGTCGGTTTTCAGACGGTCAGCTTGCTCAACAGTGATACCGTTACCGCGAGCCCAGCCTTGTGCCGCTTTCGTTGCGTTGCCTTCCGCATCGAATGCTACTGAGATTGCAGGGCCACGCTTTTCAACCACTTTGTCCGCTTGGCCTTCAGCCAGTGCTGTTACTTTAAGTGCAAGGCGGCGAGGTGCTGCATACCATTTCACGCCTTCGTGAGAAAGCTCAGCCGTTTTAAGACCCGCTTCAAAGTTAGCAGCAAAGGCTTCTGCTAGAGAACGAAGTGCCGTTGGTGGAAGCTCTTCCGTACCCAGTTCAATTAGAAAATTCTTCGCCATGATTACTTCTCCTCGTTTGTCTTTTTACACATCGGGAAGCCAAGCGCTTCTCGTGACGCGTAGTACGCCTCTGCAACAGCTTTAGTCAGGTTGCGGATACGAAGGATGTAACGTTGACGCTCTGTTACAGAGATAGCTTTGCGCGCATCAAGGATGTTGAATGCGTGACCTGCTTTTAGAATGCGCTCGTAAGCTGGAAGCGGCAGTGGCTTCTCAAGCTCAAGTAATTCTTTACACTCTTTTTCGCACTGGTCGAAGAAAGTGAATAGGAAATCTACGTCTGCGTGCTCGAAGTTGTACGTTGATTGCTCAACTTCGTTTTGGTGGAAGATGTCACCGTAAGTCACGTTAGAACCGTCTGGTGCTACGTTCCATACTAGGTCGTAAACTGAGTCTACTTCCTGGATGTACATTGCTAGACGCTCGAGACCGTAAGTGATCTCGCCGGTAACAGGTTTACACTCAAGTCCGCCAACCTGTTGAAAGTAAGTAAACTGAGTGACTTCCATGCCGTTTAGCCATACTTCCCAACCAAGGCCCCATGCGCCTAGTGTTGGGTTTTCCCAGTTATCTTCAACGAAGCGAATGTCGTGAACAAGTGGGTCAACACCAAGAACCTCTAGTGAGCCTAGGTACAACTCTTGGATATTGTCTGGCGATGGTTTTAGCGCTACTTGGAATTGGTAGTAGTGCTGAAGACGGTTAGGGTTTTCACCGTAACGGCCATCAGTAGGACGACGTGAAGGTTGTACGTAAGCTGTAGACATTGGCTCTGGGCCAAGTGCACGTAGACATGTCATTGGGTGAGAGGTGCCAGCACCTACTTCCATATCTAGTGGTTGAACAATGGTACAACCGTTTTGTGCCCAGTAATCCTGCAGCGCGAGGATCATTCCCTGGAAGGTTTTGATATCGTATTTTTGCATAGTCAGGTTCGCGCGATTCTTTTAAATGAGTGATAAAAATAACCTCTGAGTATACCGAGATATTCGTAAAGCGAGTAGGGGTAATCTTGTTTAATTAGTGGTCTAAAATGTCGTTTAGTGGATTTTTTTGCCTTTAATGTTTGTTTTTCGGTACAAGTGGATATTTTGATAAGTTTGACACTTGTTTTTGAGTACGTAGGTGATTAGAATCTCGCGGTCTTTGGGGAGTAGCTTACTTATTCATATCCTATTGAATGAGTTCGTCCGTCAACATAATTGATGCAAAATCATCATGGCGTTCGAGGCAACCACCACCTTGGTGGCGCTTAGCAAGACCTTAGACAAGCATCGTGAACCGGGATGGGGCGCGAGGTTTGTCTTTGGTTAAATATAATAATCTCCGTCCCAAATGAGCATGTCGTGAGCGTTTTAGCAATTTCAATTACAACTGTCGCCTTAGCCGAGATCGGTGATAAGACTCAGTTGCTCTCTCTTTTATTAGCCAGTCGATATCGCAAGCCGATACCTATCATCGCGGCTATCTTCTTTGCCACCATTGCCAATCATGCTCTTGCTGCATGGCTCGGGGTTGTGGTCGCCGATTATTTATCTCCCGAAGTTCTTAAATGGGTGCTGGTGGTCAGTTTCATTGCGATGGCGGGCTGGATTTTGATTCCGGATAAGTTGGATGACGATGAGCAGATCTCAAACCGAGGCCCATTTGTCGCCAGTTTTATCGCTTTCTTTATTGCTGAGATTGGTGATAAAACCCAGATTGCGACCTCCATTCTAGGGGCGCAATATTCAGATGCATTAACGTGGGTGATCTTGGGTACTACGATTGGCATGTTGTTGGCGAATGTGCCTGTGGTGATCATCGGTAAGCTATCCGCTGACAAGATGCCTCTTGATTTGATTCGTAAGATCACAGCCTTATTATTCGTCGGTTTGGCTATCGCTGCTGCGTTCTATTAATGGATAACGTTGAGGCTAATTATACTCAACCAGTAGAGTAATGTGTTGTAGGTCATACTCTTACAGTATTGTGGGAGTTATCGAGCGAATGGACATATAACTGTCATACTTGTCATGATATTTTAATATTGTGAGTTAAGAACACGAGGGCATGATTATGTTGACGCGTTATATGGGTATTACTCCACAAAGCCAAAGCTATCTATTTACCTTTGGTTTGGCTCTTACACTGTTAGGCATGGTGTTGACGGATATGTGGCTGCCAATGGTGGCTGGTTCGATGATTATGACCGGGCTTGCGGTAGAAGCTTGGATTCGAGTCGCGCATATTATTCCTATGCGAAAAGATATCCGAGAAATTCAGCATCAGCTTGAGCATCTGCAAAATAAATCTAGAAATGAATAAACAAAAAGCCGCTCGTACTCTGAGTTCTGTTAAAGAACATAAGGTACGAGCGGCTTTTTTGATACTTGATAGTCGGTGGGGCGTTACGCCTCCAACCCCTTTCTGATCAAATACTGGTACGGCAAAGCTTCAGTCGCTTGGCCGACCAACTGATGATCCATAAACCGACAAAAACTCGGGATGTCACGAGTGGTTGAAGGATCATCAGCTTTTACCAGTAACACATCGCCATCCTGCATGTTTCTAATTGTCTTCCTGACCATCATTACTGGTTCCGGACAACGCAGACCTTCAGCTTCTAAAGTATGGGTTGCCAGTTCAGGTTTGAATGTCATGGTTTGTATCTCTATATCTATCTAACGAGTGAATAATACGTCTGCAGAAAAAATATGCAATAAGTGCTTGGCAAACAGAATCAATTCCTATAACTTAGTTAACAAGTTGATAACAACTTGAAACAAAGGCAACTAGCTAAGGAGTGGCGATGTTGACAGGATTAGATAGATTAACAATTTATTCGGTTCTCTGTTTTATTTCTTTTTGTGCGTTAGTACTGCGTTCATCAACAGAGACCTCACTGATGCCTATTTTTGGCATAGTAGCAACGATAATTGGTATTTGGGTAGAGATGCGCCGTTGGCAAAGCATAGCCGAAGAGCAAGAGCACTAACCCGAGTACAACAAGCGAATTCCGATACGACAACATTCCGACACTATCCCCAAATTTTCTTGGGCTTCCCCGCGTAATTGCGGGATTTTTTTTATCTAAAGCATGCTATAAACAACTTAGTGACCAATGATAATTGTATACAGCTAGGTAAGTGGCGTGGAATTAGAAGACATCTATCGTAGAGACTTGAATTTACTGGTCGCCTTAAAAGTATTGATTGAAGAGGGCAGTGTTAGTCAGGCTGCGCTTCGTCTTAACCTAAGCCAATCGGCAACCAGCCGAGTATTAGGTCGCTTAAGAGAACTGCTCAACGACCCCCTGTTTACACGTCAAGGTCAGCACCTTATCCCCACCAAAAAAGCACTCGAGATCAGCCAGCGTATTGATCAACCTTTAGAATCATTCCGCCAACTGCTTAGCCCTAGTGCTTTCGACCCTTACTATTGCAGTGAACGTTTTTTGATTGCGACCACTGACTATGCGATGCAAACCATCTTGCCGTATGCATTGCCGAAAATTTATGAACAAGCACCTAATATCTCTTTGGAGTTTGCTCCGTTGCAGCATGAACATTTGTTTAAACAACTCAGTACTGAACATGTCGACATGGCGATTTGTCGTCCGAGTGGCAGCATTGAGCCACTTCATCAAGAAGTACTGGGACCAGTCGGCGTGTCGTGCTTGTTATCTAAAAATCACCCTTTGGCAGATAGTTCACTAAGCCTTGAGGATTATGTATCTCTGCCTCACGCGATGATCGCGATCAGTGATGGTGTTAAGGCTTTACTCGATAACGCTTTAGCTAATCAGCAGCCTCGAAAAATGGTTCTGCGCGCTTATCACCTTGAAGCGGCATTGGCGATTGTTGATAGAATGCCGTTGGTGATCACTGTACCTGCTGATTTGGCTTATTTGGTGGCTGAACGTTATGACTTAGTCGTTAAACCACTGCCATTTGAATTTATGCCGTTTGACTACTCACTTATCTGGCACTCGCGTTGTGATTCTTCTGCCTCACAACAATGGCTGAGAAGGGTCGTTAAAGAAGAGTGTGGTGAGTTGATTCAAAAGCGTATTGCGGATGTTGGCTTAGGTTAACTGAGGCTTAGCTTTGGTTTACTCGATCGAAATGACAAAAATGCAAAAGGGCTGATTACGATCAGCCCTTTGTTATTCTAGGTATGGAAGTTTAATTCACAATTACAGTTTAATAACTACACGACCAGTGATTTGACCGTTTGTGATGTCATCTGCAGCTTGAATTGCGTCATCTAAAGACACTTCTTTAGTGGCCTGGCCGTAGAAAGACTCAGGTAGCAACTCAGCTAGTTGTTCCCATGCTTTAATGCGTTTTTCACGAGGGCACATTACCGAGTCCACACCTTGTAGGCGAACGTTACGCAGAATAAATGGCATTACCGTTGTTGGTAAGTCAAAACCACCTGCTAGGCCACACATCGCAACCGCGCCGTTGTAATCAATTTGCGCCAATACTTTAGCAAGTACTTTACTGCCTACCGTATCGATCGCACCAGCCCACAGTTGTTTCTCTAGTGGTTTTGCTGGTTCTTCTAGTTCAGCACGCTCTACAATACGTGTCGCGCCTAGTGATTTTAGTAGTTCACCGTTTTCAGAAGCTCGGCCAGTAACCGCTGCCACTTTATAACCCAGTTGGTTTAGTAGAGTGATAGATACGCTGCCTACGCCGCCACTTGCACCTGTTACTAGGATTTCACCGTCTTCTGGTTTGATGCCTGCATCGACGATAGCTTGTACACAAAGCATTGCTGTGAAGCCAGCAGTACCTATCGCCATGACTTTCTTAGCGTCTAGACTCTTAGGCATAGGCACCAACCAATCACCGTTTAGGCTTGCTTTCTCAGCCATGCCTCCCCAGTGACCTTCACCAACACCCCAACCCGTTAAAACAACTTCGTCGCCTGCTTTGTAGCGAGGGTCATCAGATTGTGAAACCACACCAGAAAGGTCGATACCTGGAACCATAGGGAAGTTGCGAACAATGCGCCCTTTACCTGTAATCGCCAAACCATCTTTGTAGTTTAAAGAAGAGTAACTTACATCAACCTTCACATTACCTTCTGGTAATTGAGACTCATCAATCTGAGAAACTGATGCGATAGTTTTTTTGTCTTCTTGGTTTAGTACAAGTGCTTTAAACATGATCTGCTCCGTAGGAGGAATATTAGGAAACTGAAGTAACTTTAGTTGAATCGTTGGAGAAAAAATAATGAAACATCAACATTGAATCTATGCGTTTTGTGCATAGATATAGGTGGTGCTTTTTGTTTTACCAAGTTCATTGAACGAATCGATAGATTATCGGATGCCGAGTAATAAAAAGTGCAGCTATATAAATATAGCTGCACAAAAGATTACCCTTCAAGTATTACCGTTAGTGATCGCTATGGGCGTTCAAATACCGTTGCAATACCTTGGCCTAAACCAATACACATGGTTGCTAAGCCGTATTTCACGTCTTGTGCTTCCATCAGGTTGATTAGGGTCGTTGAGATACGAGAACCAGAACAGCCTAGTGGGTGACCGAGTGCAATCGCACCGCCGTTAAGGTTAACTTTCTCGTCAACCACATCCAATAGACCTAGGTCTTTAGCACATGGAAGAGATTGAGCAGCAAACGCTTCATTTAGCTCAATCACACCCATGTCTTCAATGGTTAGGCCTGCACGTTTAAGTGCTTTTTGAGTTGCTGGTACTGGGCCGTAACCCATGATTGAAGGATCGCAGCCAGCGATAGCCATCGACTTCACGCGAGCGCGGATCTTAAGGCCAAGCGCGTTGGCTTTATCCTCACTCATGATAAGCATTGCCGATGCACCATCAGACAGAGCTGATGAAGTACCTGCTGTTACCGTGCCGTTTGCTGGGTCAAACACCGGGCGAAGTTGAGACAAGCCTTCAACTGTGGTTTCTGGACGAATTACTTCATCGTAATCCAGAGTGAACAGAGAACCATCTGCCGCGTGAGCTTCGGTTGGTAGGATTTCATTTTTGAAACGCCCTTCAACCGTTGCTGCTTGAGCGCGAGCATGTGATCGTGCTGCGAATGCATCTTGGTCTTCACGGCTAATACCATGCATTTTGCCTAGCATCTCAGCGGTTAGACCCATCATCCCTGCCGCTTTCGCTACGTGCTTAGACATGCCTGGGTGAAAATCAACACCATGGTTCATTGGTACGTGACCCATGTGTTCGACACCACCGATCAGGCAGATTTCAGCATCGCCAACCATGATAGAGCGGGTCGCATCATGCAGAGCTTGCATAGATGAACCACATAAACGGTTGACCGTCACCGCACCAATCTCAATCGGTAGACCAGCAAGCAAAGCTGCGTTACGTGCAACGTTGAAGCCTTGCTCTAGCGTCTGTTGTACACAACCCCAGTAAATGTCTTCAATTTCGACAGGGTTTACTTCTGGGTTGCGCTCTAAAATGCCTTTCATCAAATGTGCAGACAGATCTTCAGCACGAGTGTGACGGAAAGCTCCACCTTTGGAACGTCCCATTGGGGTGCGAAGGCAATCAACAACAACTACATTATTCATTTTGCTATTCCTTTTCCAAATGTGGGTTACAGAGAACTGGCTTGTTGGCTGTCGTAAAAGCTTTCGCCCTTCGCTGCCATATCAAGCAATAGTTGAGGAACTTGGTACATTGCACCTAAGTCTTGGTAGCCTTTCGCCATTTCAACGAAGTTACCAATGCCCACACTGTCTAAGTAGCGGAATACGCCGCCTCTGAATGGAGGGAAGCCTAAACCGTAAACCAGTGCCATATCCGCTTCTTGCGGTGTCGCGATAATACCTTCTTCTAAACAAAGCACCACTTCGTTGATCATTGGAATCATCACGCGCTGGATAATTGTCTGGTCATCAAAGTCTTGTGGCTGTTGGCATACGTCAGCCAAGATAGGAAGAATGTCTTCAGAGAAAGTCTTCTTTGGGCGACCGCGTTTGTCTACGCTGTATGTGTAGAAACCGCTGCCGTTCTTCTGCCCGTATTTTTCAGCGACATAAAGCGCGTCAATCGCATCACGACCTTCTTTACCCATACGCTCTGGGAAACCTTGGGCCATTACGGCTTGTGCGTGGTGTGCTGTATCTAGGCCCACAACGTCTAGCAAGTATGCTGGTCCCATTGGCCAACCGAACTTACGCTCCATCACTTTATCGATCTTAGTGAAGTCAGCACCGTCGCGTAGCAACATGCTGAAACCACCAAAGTAAGGGAAAAGTACACGGTTTACGAAGAAGCCTGGGCAGTCATTAACAACGATAGGGGACTTGCCCATCTTCGCTGCGTAAGCGACTACGCGATTAATTGTTTCTTCTGAAGTATGCTCGCCACGGATGATCTCAACCAAAGGCATGCGATGCACTGGGTTAAAGAAATGCATGCCACAGAAGTTTTCTGGGCGTTTTAGAGATTTCGCTAGCAGGTTGATCGGAATCGTTGAGGTGTTTGATGTAAGCACTGTGTCTTCACCCACTAGACCTTCAACCTCACTCAGCACTGCTGCCTTAACTTTAGGGTTTTCTACAACCGCTTCCACAATCACATCTGATTGCTCAACACCTGCATAATGTAGACTTGGAGTAATAGAAGACAGGATGCCTGCCATCTTGAATCCATCTAGGCGACCGCGTGATAAGCGTTTATTCAACAGCTTAGAAGCTTCATTCATACCAAGATCAAGAGACGCCTGTGCGATGTCTTTCATCATCACTGGCACGCCCTTCAATGCTGACTGGTAAGCAATACCGCCGCCCATGATGCCAGCACCAAGTACCGCTGCGCGTTCAGTCGCTTTATTCGCAGATTTACCAGCCTGTTTTGCTAAGCCTTTTATGTATTGGTCATTCAAGAATAGACCAACCAGTGCTTTCGCTTCTTCAGATTTTGCTAGCTTAACGAAGTGTTTACGTTCGATGTCTAGTGCTGCATCGCGATCGCTACGTGCTGCTTCTTCAATAGCAATCACAGAAGTCATCGGAGCTGGGTAGTGAGGTCCTGCTTTTTGAGCCACTAAGCCCTTAGCCATGGTAAAGCTCATCATCGCTTCGAGTTTGCTTAGTGAAAGCGCTGATGTTTTTTGTTTACGGCGTAGCTGCCAATCGATTTTTTCATTTGCAGCGAGAGAAACAGTATTAATTGCTGAGTCTAGTAGTTGGTCTGTATCAACAATCGCATCTAACAAGCCAATCTTAAGCGCTTCATCAGCACGGCATGCTTTGCCTTGCGTGATAATTTCCATTGCGCTGTCAGCGCCGATAACACGTGGCAGGCGCACACAGCCACCAAAGCCAGGCATGATACCAAGTTTGGTTTCTGGTAGACCGATGCTGGTGGTCTTGTCGCCGATACGAAAGTCGGTTGCTAGGACACATTCACAGCCGCCGCCAAGAGCATGGCCACGCATCATTGAAAGAGTTGGTACAGGAAGATCTTCGAGCTTACTAAAGATTGAATTAGCGAATCTTAACCACTCATCAAGTTCTGCTTCTGGCTTAGCGAATAGGCCAAGAAATTCAGTGATGTCTGCGCCTACAATGAACGCGTCTTTGTTTGAAGTTAAGATTAAACCACGTAATCCAACGTGAGCATTTAGAGCATCTAACGCTTTATCTAGTGATTCTAAAGTAGCAAGGTCGAGTTTGTTTACAGAGGCCGGAGCGCAGAAGTTTAGTTCAGCGATACCGTCTTGTAATTCCTTTACCTGTAGGGTGTTAGCTTGGTAAATCATTGTCTATCTCCATGACATACAATCCACGATTGTTTGAGAGAATCTTGTTATCTTTCTAGTATTGTAGAATACCTGGTAAGACCAGTTGCTTTAGTCTGTACCTCTGTTTAGCTAATTTCAATACATTTTTTAAACAATTGTTTAACATTGTGCGATAGCACAGATCCTCTAACCCTTATTATTCACGCGTGATACACTTCGCTGCTCTTATTAATTAAGTTAACGATATGAATGAACAGCCCTATTTAATACCGTCTGCGTCGGCTCAGTTTGAAGAAGAGATAAAAAAGAGCGTCTTTATTACTCATCTTGCTCATACTCCAAGTGTAGAAGCTGCAAAACAGTTCGTAGAGCAGGTAAAGAAAGAGCATTCTTCAGCGCGACATAATTGTTGGGGTTTTGTTGCAGGGCGACCTGAAGACTCAATGCTTTGGGGCTTTAGCGATGATGGTGAACCCTCAGGTACGGCGGGTAAGCCGATATTGGCGCAATTGTCTGGTTCTGGTGTTGGTGAGTTAACGGCTGTGGTGACTCGTTATTCAGGTGGGATTAAGCTTGGAACGGGTGGCTTGGTTAAGGCTTATGGCGGAGGCGTGCAACAAGCGCTCAAGCAGCTTCAAACTATCGAGAAAAAAATAACCACAAAATTACGGCTAGAGTTAGACTATGGCTTTGTGCCGATCGCACAGTCCATCATGGCTCAGCATCAGGCTGTTGAGGTACAAGCGGATTATGGTGTTCAAGTTGAGCTTATCATTGAGATAGAGCTCCTGCAGGTAGATTCGTTTACCCAGACCATGATCAATAAAAGCGGTGCCAAGGCACTGGTAACGAAAGTTAAAGACAACTAGGAAGTTTGAAGCATTTTGCTTCGTTCAATAGCTCATGCAATTTCGCTCAATTATTCGAATCGTCGGATTATTATTAGCACTTTTTAGTGTATCAATGCTCGCACCTGCGCTCGTCGCACTGATCTATCGAGATGGTGCAGGTGTGCCATTTGTGACGACCTTCTTCGCTCTATTATTTTGTGGAGCGGTTTGCTGGTTTCCAAATCGACGCTATAAACATGAATTGAAAGCGCGTGATGGCTTCTTGATTGTTGTTCTGTTTTGGACGGTAATAGGCAGTGCGGGGGCATTGCCGTTTTTGATCGCCGATAACCCCAATATCTCAGTAACCGATGCCTTTTTTGAATCGTTTTCAGCGTTAACGACGACAGGCGCTACTGTTATTGTTGGCCTCGATGAACTCCCTAAAGCAATCCTGTTTTACCGTCAGTTTCTGCAATGGTTTGGTGGTATGGGTATCATCGTATTAGCCGTGGCTATCCTTCCTGTTCTAGGCATTGGTGGTATGCAGTTATATCGTGCCGAAATCCCAGGTCCGGTAAAAGATAGCAAAATGACTCCGCGTATTGCTGAAACGGCAAAAGCGTTGTGGTACATCTATCTCAGTTTAACCATTGCTTGCGCGGTGGCGTTTTGGCTTGCAGGAATGAGTTTCTTTGATGCAATCAGCCATAGCTTCTCAACCATTGCGATTGGCGGTTTCTCGACTCACGATGCGAGTATGGGTTATTTCAACAGCCCTGCTATCAACATGATTACCGTCGTGTTCCTTCTTATATCTGCGTGTAACTATTCATTACACTTTGCAGCGTTTGCCTCCGGTGGTGTACATCCCAAATATTACTGGAAAGATCCTGAATTCCGGGCTTTTATTTTTATTCAAGCGGTGCTGTTTTTAGTTTGCTTCTTATTATTGCTTAACCATAATTCTTATGACTCGTATTATGATGCTTTTGATCAGGCTTTGTTCCAAACGGTGTCTATATCTACAACTGCTGGTTTCACTACCACTGGTTTTTCTGAGTGGCCATTATTCTTACCTGTTCTGCTTTTGTTCTCTTCTTTTATAGGGGGCTGTGCAGGTTCAACAGGCGGTGGCATGAAAGTCATTCGAATCTTATTGCTCACACTTCAAGGTGCTCGTGAAATGAAGCGTCTTGTTCACCCGCGTGCTGTCTATACCATCAAAGTTGGTGGTTCGGCGTTACCACAACGTGTCGTTGATGCGGTTTGGGGCTTCTTTTCTGCATACGCATTGGTTTTTGTGGTTTGTATGTTGGCTCTTATTGCTACGGGGATGGATGAGCTAAGCGCTTTCTCTGCTGTGGCGGCAACATTGAATAACCTTGGTCCTGGTCTTGGCGAGGTTGCAATGCACTTTGGTGATGTTAATGACAAAGCAAAGTGGGTATTGATAGTGTCTATGTTGTTTGGCCGTTTAGAAATATTCACCTTATTAATTTTATTGACCCCTACGTTTTGGCGTAGCTAAGGACATATTGTGGCAAAAGCTCTATTTTTGTATTCAAGCCGTGAAGGCCAGACCAAGAAAATCTTGAACTATATAAAAGAAGAAATGAATGAGTTCGAATGTGAGCTTCAAAATCTGCACACTATTACTAGTGTCGACTTTGCTCAATACGACAGAGTCTTGATTGGCGCATCTATTCGTTATGGCCACCTTAATAAGAAGCTATATCAGTTCATTGATGCCAATCTTACTCAACTGCAATCAAACAAGGTCGCTTTCTTCTGCGTTAACTTAACGGCTCGTAAAGAAGACCAGGGTAAAGATACCCCTGAAGGTAGCGCTTATATTAAGAAGTTTCTTCTTAAGTCACCGTGGCAGCCAACTTTGATCGGTGTATTCGCGGGGGCTCTCTATTACCCTCGTTATAACTGGTTCGATAAAACCATGATTCGCTTCATTATGAATATGACAGGTGGCGAAACGGATACAACCAAGGAAGTCGAGTACACAAACTGGGAAAAAGTCTCTTTATTCTCTAAGAAATTGCAAGAGATGTAAGAGAAAGCCTACTTTTGAGGCGTTTTGAGTTCTTTTTAA
>NZ_JBGOOM010000017.1:0-98981 GCF_041439575.1 Vibrio sp. 5S239
CCCTATCCCTCCACCACCATTAAAAAGCCCGCTGAGAAATCAGCGGGCTTTTTTCTTATCTGTTTCAAATCATTATGTATCATCCAAATATTTACACACGCACTTAATTCACTTGCGGATACTGTCAGAGTTTTCTAAATCACCTTATTAGGCTGTTTGCTAACAAGGTTACTAGGATGCGTTGAATCAGTAACATAGAGCTGATACTCGCTCACATAGTGCTAAATAAGAGGTAATTTGATGTGTGTAGAAGGTTACTTACTAAGTAACTTTATGGTGTTCAGAACCTTCTGTACCAGTTGTTCGTTTAGTCGATTTTTCTTACCTTGAACTCACTCGTTAACACTGAGTCATACTCCTTTCCTATGTACTCGGTATTGAAGATACTTTTGTTTTGCTCTGTCTGTTCTGAAGATATTCCTACCCATTGTGCAAATGTGTCTGAAAAGTCTCTTAGGTTATATTTAACCGAATGTATTTTCGTTTCTTGTGGATCATTACTCATTGCTATGAAAGGTACTTCTACTGCCTGCCTTGAAAAATGTGAGCCAGTTCCGTGAATCAGATACGGTGGAACGTTTACAGATGTTAGGCCATGGTCAGAAAAATAAATGATTTTATATGTTTTATCATGCAGCGTGAGTAGGTCTCTAAGCTTCTCTATAAAAGCCACGCCATAAGCCACTGATTTTGAATAGCATGCTAGATACTTGTTATCGGAGGATTTTAGTGAAATTTCTTCATCAAATCTTTTACAAAAATCATAATGTGACCCCATGGTGTGGATGAAAATCACTTTTGGCCTTTTAGTTTCTTCACGAATCGCCTTGATAACTTCTGGAAGGATAATGTTATCGGGTTCGGCTTTATCATAAGACGTATTCTTATAATATTGGTAATGTGCCCTACTCGCGATTGCGGATACCTGTGTCTCGTACTGCCCGATCTTAGCTTGATTTGAGATCCAATAAGTTTTCATTCCAGCATCATTAGCAAGATCTATCACATTTAAGTTTTTATCATGCCTGTTTACATCTAGGCTCTTTGATAATATTCGAGGGACTGAGAAATATGTAACAACGGATGGGGAAATAACACCATTAAATACGGCTGCTCCTTTTATCTTTCCATTCTCTTCGTTATACGATGGGTAGTAATTTTTAATAACAGATTCACCAATATTTACGATGTAAATATCCTTTAATACCTTATTTGTATGAACATTCTCCCATTTTGAAGAGATTACTGATTTTCCCCCTTCGAGAAGAGACAGTTCATAATATAAAGAAATAGGTTTAATAACTGTAATTAGCCCTAAAAAACTAAACCACACTTCATGATGGATTGTTTTTAAGTATTCTTCATTGAGATATGTCGTCTTTTTATTATCATGTAAGCTATAAAATTTGGTGATTAATATACTGGAAAATAATATCAACATAATTAATGAAAATGACTTACCAACCTTTCCTAATGTAATGTGAAATGATAGAAAGACCAGAATGAAAAATACAATTATCTTTAAATATGTTACGGCACTAATGCTTTTTATATGTTCAAGAACTTCACCTCGATTAGACTCTAAAACCGACCCTAAGACACCTAAGTCTAAGCTTAGAGAGTTTAATCTTAAGTAGAAATCAAAAGTCATTATTACCGTGAGAAGAAGAAATACAAATCTATTACCGACAAATGCTATTATAGTTGCTATAAATAACATGTTTAAACTCAATATTGACAGGGTAAACCACACATTATCACCAGCCCCAGTTCTCAACAGGTAAAATGTCATGATACTTAAAGGAATCAGAGTCTTAATATCAATATTTTGTCTAGTTCTCATATGTTTTTGGGTAGCTTTTGTTATCGGCCCTTCGATGAGTGTAGTCATTGATGTATGGAGAGGCAATGTAAAGGCATACCCAAATGAACATAATAATATCTCTGAAATTATCGTTAATTCTGGTGGTTTGATCGCACATGCCGGTGGGGGAATCAATGGATTAAAATATACAAACTCGTTAGAAGCGATGGAGCAATCAATTGAACATGGTTTCAAGATGATAGAGTTAGATCTACTTATCTCATCGGATGGAAGGATTGTTGCTGTTCATGATTGGAAGTCTTTTCACGAAATGACAAATTCTAATAATACTGGGTCTATTAGCTATAAAGAGTTTGAATCAAAGACAATTTATGATAAATATAAAACATTAAATATATCTACAGCTATTGATATTCTAGATGAAAATGACGTGGTGTTAGTCACGGATAAAATAAAAAATCTTGCCTTGCTTTCAAAATATATAATAGATAAAGATAAATCTATTATCGAAGTATTCAGTATAGATAAATATAATGAAGCAATAGAGTTAGGTTTTAATAATGTCGCATTAAATATAGATCTAAATACACCATTTATTCTTGAGTGGATTGATTTAAATAAAATTAAGGCTGTGACGTATCGGGGTGATAACCTTGACTCGCTTGGGAGTGAGTATAAGAAGGCGATAGAACTAAGCAACATGGGGGTTTCTTCCATGATCTATTCGACAAATGATTTAGACTTGGATGGTATTAAAGCTTCTGGAATCGGAAATTTTGCGTTATATGTCGACTTTGTTATGCCATCAGTTGAGCTATAAGATTGTAGCTTATCCAAAAAGCAGAGCGTAATCGCTCTGCTATCTAATTAATGTTCTTTGGAGGTTTCTTGGTTGATGGGCTCCCGAATTACCTATTTGGCTAGCTTAGCTTCGACTTGCCCAAGCGCTCGCTGATACATAAACCATGCACAGGTGCCGGCAAGTACATTGCCTACCATGGCGCCCCAGAATAGGCCTTCAATGCCAGCAAGCTGCGAACCAACCCATAAGCAAGGTAAGAAGAAAGCAAACAGACGCAGTGCTGAAATCGTTAATGCGGTGTAAGACTTGCCTAAAGCGTTAGAAATCGAAACCATCAACATACAGATACCCAGTGGCCCTAAGCTGATAGGAACGATCAGTAAGTGATAATTCAAAATCGTTGAGACCTCATTGTCACTGGTCATTAGGCTCGCTAGCCCGCCAGAGAACAACCAAGTCACTAGCGCAACCACCAACTGAAAACCTAACACGAAGGTGACGGCAATCTTCACGAGTTTACGTATGTTCTCTAGGCTCTTTTCTCCCAACATACGGCCAACCATTGGCGGCATCGACATCGTCAATGCTAGCACAGCCACAATTGAGAAGAACTCAAAACGAGATCCTAACGCCCAAGCCGCCACAGCTGCGGTGCCATAGCCAGCAAGCAGTTTAGTCGCCAACATAGAAGAGACTGGCGGTAGCAGTTGGCTGATCATCGCAGGGCCCATGATATTACCGATGGAGCGAACACTCTTGCCGATGTCGAGATCGTGCCAGTCGAACGTCATCCAATGCTTCTTGGTCACTTTAGGAGCCACGATAAAGATGCCTGCGCCGAACGCCAAAATGGTCGCAATTGCTGCACCGTTGATGCCCATGTCGAGCGTAAAGATGAAAATCGGGTCCAATACTAAGTTGATGATACTGGTCGCGATCATCATTGAGCCAGGCAGCATAGTGTTGCCATTAGCACGACAGACACTGTAAAAGAAGTAGAGTAGTGCGCCAGTCCAAGAGCTGACTAACCAATAGATCCAGTAAGAATCAATGATTGGTAATACCGTTGGCGGCGCATCGAGAAGCTGTAAAATTGGCCCACGAAGCAGGTAGATGATGAACGAAAAAAGCGCGACACTCACGCTCCCCATTACAATGACTAATCCACCAAGTTGTTTGGCATAGCGTGTTTCGTTGGCACCAATGGCTCTCGCAATGACTGCCGTTGTTGCGATGCCTAATCCGACCTGAATACCAATGATGATCATCTGTATTGGAAGCGTGAAACCTTGAACTGCGAGCGGCAGAACCCCCAATTGACCAATGAAAGCACTGTCTACAAGCTGGAAGCTCATTAGTGAGAGCACTCCAAACAGCATTGGCCATGTCATTGTATAGAGTTGTCGGCTAAGAGAAGGCGAAGGGGTTGTAATTGTTGAATTCATAACACTCTTATTAGTCTTGAAGCAAGGCTTGTCACAGTGACAAACCCCTCAATGTAGATTTGCCTCAAGGATAGCGTAAGGTCAGTTCGATACCAATAAATGTTACCAGATCTATACATATTCAGCTTCGTCAGAGAATACTGCTCGATGTGACTAGCGTTGAGGGGAAAAAAAGCCAGTCGCGATGACTGGCTTTGTTGACTCTGATTATTAGGCTAAGTGTTACTTATTCGTAACGTTACCTAGCTTCAACCATGTATCGATAACCGTATCCGGGTTTAACGAAACTGAGCTAATGCCTTGAGCCATTAGCCACTCAGCTAGGTCGTCATGGTCAGACGGACCTTGGCCACAAATACCCACGTATTTGCCGGCTTTGGTTGCTGCGTCGATCGCCATTTTCAGCATTGCTTTCACGGCTGGGTTACGCTCATCGAATAGGTGTGCAACGTCACCTGAATCTCGGTCCAGACCAAGTGTCAGCTGTGTCATATCGTTTGAACCAATAGAGAACCCATCGAAGTACTTCAAGAATTCTTCTGCCAAGATTGCATTTGATGGCAGCTCACACATCATGATGACTTTGAGACCTTGGTCGCCACGGCGAAGATCGAATTTAGCCAGAATGTCGATAACCGAGGCCGCTTCGCTTGGAGTGCGAACGAATGGAATCATGATTTCAACGTTCTTAAGACCCATCTCGTCGCGAACACGTTTGATCGCTTGAGTTTCTAGCTCGAAACAATCTTCGAATACTGGTGAGATGTAACGAGAAGCGCCACGGAAGCCAAGCATTGGGTTCTCTTCATGTGGTTCGAACTCTTTGCCGCCTACTAGGTTACTGTACTCGTTCGACTTAAAGTCAGACATACGTACGATCACACGCTTAGGCCAGAATGCAGACGCGATAGTCGCGATGCCTTCTGTCAGCTTACTTACGTAGAAATCGATTGGATCTTTGTATCCGCGAATACGTTCACTGATTTCCGCTTTTAGCTCGTCAGTTTGTGCATCGAAGTTTAATAGGGCTTTCGGGTGAATACCAATCATCTTGTTGATGATGAACTCTAAACGAGCAAGGCCAACCCCTTCGTTTGGAATTTGCGCGAAGTCGAATGCGCGATCTGGGTTACCCACGTTCATCATGACTTTAGTTGGCAGCATTGGTAGCTCATCAACCTCAGAACGTTTGATCTCGAAGTCGAGCTCACCTTGGTACACATAACCGGTTTCGCCTTCAGAACATGACACTGTCACGGTGTCGCCATCATTCAGGTTGCTTGTCGCTGTACCACAACCAACGATTGCTGGAATGCCGAGTTCACGAGCGATGATCGCGGCGTGACAAGTACGGCCACCACGGTTAGTCACAATCGCTGACGCTTTCTTCATTACAGGTTCCCAATCAGGGTCTGTCATGTCTGTTACCAAGACGTCGCCTTCTTGAACCAGTGACATTTGGTCTAGTGAATCAACCAAACGAACTGGGCCTGAGCCGATACGTTGACCGATAGCACGGCCTTCAACCAAGACATCCGCCTTGTTGTTTAGCTCGTAACGTTCGATAACGTTTTGGTCGCTTTGAGAACATACAGTCTCTGGGCGAGCTTGAACAATGTAAAGCTTGCCGTCGATGCCATCTTTTGCCCACTCAATGTCCATTGGGCGTTGGTAGTGCTTCTCGATGATCATCGCTTGTTTCGCTAGCTCTTGGATCTCTTCATCGTTCAGTGAGAACTCGCTACGCTCTTGAGTATCTGTGTCGATGATATCAACTTGCTTGCCAATCTCTTGATTGGTTGAGTAGATCATCTTGATCAACTTAGAACCAAATGTCTTTTTAACAACTGGGTAGTGACCCGCTTCTAGCATTGGCTTGTGAACGTAGAACTCATCTGGGTTTACTGCGCCTTGTACAACCATTTCACCTAGACCCCAAGAAGAGGTGATGAATACCACTTGGTCGAATCCAGACTCAGTATCAAGCGTGAACATGACACCTGAAGAGGCTTTGTCTGAGCGAACCATACGTTGGATACCCGCAGACAATGAAATGCCACGATGATCAAAACCTTGGTGTACACGATATGAGATAGCGCGGTCATTAAATAATGAAGCGTAAACGTGCTTGGTTGCTTCTAGTACAGCGTCGACACCTTTCACATTAAGGAAGGTTTCTTGCTGGCCTGCGAAAGAAGCATCTGGAAGGTCTTCTGCGGTTGCAGATGAACGAACCGCTACAGACAATTCTTCGTTGCCTTCAATTAGTTCACGGTAGTTATCACGGATGTCTTGCTCTAGTGATTCTGGGAAGGGGGCCTCTAGAACCCATTGTCGAATCGTTGCACCTGTCTTACGCAGGGCGTCAACGTCTTCAACATCAAGTTCATCAAGTAGTTGGTGAATGCGCTCATCAAGACCTTTGTAATCAAGAAAGTCGTTAAACGCATACGAAGTGGTAGCAAAACCATTAGGTACAGAAACACCAGCATTGGACAGATTAGAAACCATCTCGCCCAGTGAGGCGTTCTTACCGCCGACTTTGTCGACATCTTCCATGGATAGGCCATTGAACCATAGGGTATTATTTTGCATTTATTTCTCCAGAAACATAGCAAGCATTGTAGGGATTTAAAAGCAAACGATTACGCAAAGGCTAAAAAAAATGTTAAGTATTTTTCAAAGCTGTGGGGGACGTAATAGTCAGCAGGGTTTCGTTATATATATTATGGTGTCTATCCTACTCAAAATAATTTTAAACATTAAATAAAAAATGCAAATTGATATCCAAAGTCGTGATGTATTCTATGTTTCTGATGGAACGGCCATAACATGTGAGACTTTAGGGCATGTTGTTCTAGGTCAATTCCCGTTCGAAGCTAACGAAAAAACCTTCCCGTTTGTTGAAAGTGAAGACAAACTTTCTGATTTATTAAAAGAGATTGAAATTTCGTATCGTGAGACTGGTAACCAGCCTCTGGTCTTTTTTTCGATTGTGATTCCGCAAATTAAGCAGCAGCTTTTGGAGGCACCAGCGCACTGCTATGACGTGCTAGAGAGTATTGTGCAGAAAGTGCAAGACGATACCCAGATGGCCCCGGTGCCTAAGTTGCAGCGTTCACGTAGTGTTAATAAAGATTCAGTGAAGTACTTCGACCGTATTGCTGCGATTGAATACACGCTGGCTCATGATGATGGCATTACGCTTAAAGGGCTCGAAGAGGCGGATATCATCCTATTGGGTGTGTCTCGAAGCGGTAAGACACCGACAAGCTTGTATATGGCAATGCAGTTTGGTTTGCGTGTCGCAAACTACCCATTCATCCACGACGATTTAGCGCGCTTGAAGCTGTTGCCTGAATTTGAGATCTACCGACACAAGCTGTTTGGTTTAACCATCGATGCAGAAAGGCTGACGGAGATTCGTGAGAGCCGTTTAGCGGGCAGTGAATACGCGAGTGACTCGCAATGCTTGTATGAATTGCAAACGGTAGAGTCGATGTTTCGCCGAGAAGCGATACCTTACATCAATACGTCTTCACTATCGGTTGAAGAGATTTCGACACGAATTTTGGAGCGTACTGGTTTGAGAAGACGTTTGTTGTAGTGAAGAGAGTTGAGGAACAAAAGAAAGTTGAGGAGTAGCATAAAATCGAAGCTAGCGATGATAGGTCGAGGCGCTTCGATTTTCCGTTTAGGTTAGCTGTTGATGACTTATCGAACTAACAAATTATCGAAGAAGCTTAATGCTGAGCGTTTTGCTCTGTTTTTCGAGCCAATGCTCAAGTGCTGGTGGCCATGTGATGCTTGACTCAACACAGAAGCCACGTAGCATCGAGAAATAGAGTGCTTGATCAATGATAGGCAGTGATGACTCGCCATTTTCTAAGTCCAGTAAAAGCTCAGCATCTTTTAGCAATGGGTTGATTTGTTGGATGTATTGCGGTGTGTTTTCTAAGAGTTCTTCAAAGTTAAAACCTTCTGTCTCTTTACTTGCACGCCAAGCTTGTTTGCTTCCCACAGAGCGATATTCAGCCAAATCGAGATTCCACCAACGTGGGCGTCCGATTTGCTGAGTGAGAGGGAACGAACGGTTTTGAAAGAGTGTAGCCTGCTCTGACGGTTCACGTTGTTCGTTGCTTGATTTCAAATCCATGAAGTAAGCGATGATGTCTAAGCTTTCAGCCATGATAGAGCCATCGTCTTTCTGTAATACTGGTACCATCTTTTTACCAATAAGGTCGATAAGGGTTTGGGCGTCATCATAATCGACAGAAATAAGTTCGATATTCAAGCTTAGAGATTGGGCAATGTAGGCAACTCTTGCGCAGAAAGGGCAGTGGTCGTAGATGTAAAGCTTCATAGCTTCCCTCAGTTCATGGTTATTATCAGTATAAGATGTTGCTAATATACCAGAAGCTTTTGCTAAAAATAAGCTTTCTCTAATGACCAATATCAACTGAAAATAGGCAAGTTGTAAGTTAAGTGATTTATTTTAATGGTTTTTTGTTGGTGGTATTAGCCACTGGTAAGGGCATTTATTGTGATGGGGAAGCCAACGGAGAGAGCTGGGGGAGAATAGCTGATATAAAAAAGGCTCTGGCTGATCGTCCTAACAAAGAGGAGTAGCCAAAGCCTTAATTCTGTTATCTTTAGCAGAGTGGCTGCTAAATGAGCGGAGTAATCAAACTATGCTTTTTTAAGGTCTTGCATTGGGTAAGTCAGCGGCATTGCGCCTTCTACCGTTGTAACGTGAACGTAGAAACCGCCAGCACTTAGGCCCGTTACTACCATTTCACCAAGATCAACCCCTTTTGTTGCCATAACGCGATCATCAACTGAAAACATTTTACACACCTTCAACAAACTAAATAAATACGATGGATATCGAACGCGAATTTAAACAGATCGAACCTAAATCAACTAATCCGGTTCTTTGTCGTAAAGATTAAATTTGGTTATGCATAAATTAGTATGTCTTCAAAATCAGTATTTTAACGTGCTGGGTAGCTCTATTTGTCAGCAGGGTAAACGACACCAACTTGCTGACGCATCTCTGTAATTAACTGAGCAACGGTTAAAGCGCGTTGTTCTGCTTGAGATTCTGTAGTTTGATCGCCACCAATGCAGTCTGCAAAGGCTTGTGCTTCGTAACTCATCGAGTTTTCGCTCTGTACTTGGGTGAGGTTCTCAATACTGCCATCACGGTAGTGGATCTTAACATCGGTACATTCGGCGATATGATCAATGATGATTGCTCCAAGCTCTCCTTGGATCTCACTTGGCGCATAGGAGTCGCTCACTTTGGAGTGCGCAAGGGTTACGTCAAATTCTGGGTATTGGAAGATCGCACAGCCATGCGCATCAACGCCTGAATCAAGTAGCTTTGCAGAAGCCTGCGCATTTTCAGGTTTGCCAAATAGCGCGACTGTCGCAGCTACACAATAAAAACCGATGTCGACCAACGAGCCGTTAGAGAAAGCGGGGTTGAAAGTATTTGGCTTCTCTCCATTTAGATATTTTTGATAGCGCGAGGAATATTGGCAGTAATTGATGTGTGCTTTATGCACTTTGCCGATCTTTTCTAACCCCAATTGAACTTGTTTAAAGTTCGGAAGAAATTGAGATTTGTACGCTTCAAATAACACCACACCATTTTGTTTGGCTATTTTAAACATTCGAGTCGCTTCATCAATATTAGACGCAACAGGCTTTTCACAGATAACATGCTTGCCATGCTCCATCATCAATATTGATTGCTCGCAATGTAATGAGTTAGGTGAAGCGATGTACACGGCTTCGATAGTGCTATCATTCGCTAGCGCATCGAGTGAATCGTAGTTTGTTTTAACGTTAAACTCTTGCGCAAATTGCGCGGCGCTGTCTAGGTTACGTGAATATACCGCACCAAGTTGCATTGATTGTGTGTCATGGGCAGCTTGAACAAACTTTTGTGTAATCCAATTGGTGCCAATTACAGCGAACTTTATCATATAGGTATCCATAGTTAGCGTATTAATTCTGTAACGATAGTAGCACTCAACGACTATAAATGTTCCCCTGATTTGCGGAACAATTCCCCTGAAATTACAGCCTAGTATCTGTCAATGATAGTGATAGGGCCCCTGAGGCAGCCGGTATAACAGTGCACAACTAAGCCTTTTTTGCTAAGGTTTCATTGAAAGAAAATAAGGTAATGATATGCAAATCCGTACTGCCAAAGTCGCTGATATACGCTCAATCTTAGAGCTCTCTGATCAGATAAACCGTCAACATCATCTTGGCGCTCCTATGGTATTTGCGCCACCTTCACAGGGTTTCGCCGACAGTGAGGAGTACTGGTTAGGCATGATGATCGACCCTTTAGGGACTTTCTTGGTTGCGGTTCATGAGCAACAAGTGGTTGGCTTTTTAGCAGGTAAAGTGACGCAGAACAAAGGGGTAAGTTTTATTCAGCCGCATAAAGTGGCGAGAGTGAGCACAATTGTGGTTAATGAACAGATCCAGAATCAAGGTGTTGGTCGATCTTTGATGAGGTCATTTAATCACTGGGCTCAATCTAGGGGCGCGATTGAGCTTCGACTGGAAGTGATGGAGTTCAACCAGCAAGCTCAAAGGTTCTATGAGTCGCTAGGGATGGAAACTCAGTCACGAACCATGTCTATGCGTTTTGAGGAGATTTAAGGGTGCGCTTGCTTTGGTTTTTATTTGTTTACTTAATGTTGTCGACTCACGCTCTATATGCTGCATCGGAATCAATGTTGGAAGAGTCTGTTTACGGCAAAAAACTGGTCGTAGAAAAGATAGCTTCAGATGCGATAGCGATTGAAACTATGGTGTTTGAGTCTGCTCCATCTAATCGTGCGACTACTTCATCAGTAACCACAAATCCAAAGCATGTCACTGTTCTTACTGGTGGTACTCTTAAAAATAATTCTGCTGAAGGGGACTCTAGCCAACAAATTGCCCAACTCTCTCAACGATCATCTCGGCGGGTTTACCTTAAGCCAGATACCATTTCTGAATTAGAACCGAAGTTACCGGCAGTAACTCTGGTTAAGGTCGATAAATCGAAGCGTCGAATGTATTTATTAACAGGGGAAGAAGTAATACAGGAATTTCGTATTGCGCTGGGTAAACAACCGAAAGGACATAAGCGCTTTGAAGGGGACAACCGAACGCCAGAAGGGCAATACCAGCTCGATTATGTGATGGAAGAGTCGGATTTTTATCGATCAGTACATATTAATTATCCGCAACCTTCGGATATGCAATGGGCAGAGCAAAATGACGTGGACCCTGGAGGTAACATCAAAATCCACGGCATCAAAAATGGAGAGCGTCGTTCACCGAGTTTTATTCAAAGCTTTGATTGGACGGATGGTTGTATTGCATTAACCAATCAAGATATGGATGAGTTCATCCAACTCGTAAAAATGGGCACCCCTATCCATATTGAATGGTAGTTGATAGCTGCCCATACTCGCTTTTGTTTGTTATCGAATTTTGAGATTTCTAACGGTTAATTTTTAACTCTCCGTTCTATTTTCCAGTGCTCGTATTATCAATTAATAGAGCTGAATTCATTAGGAAAATCAGTAAATACCGCGTCCACGTTTGAGAGAAATTTGAAGCTAGACGGATCGTTTACGGTGTAGCACCAGATTTGAACGTATGCTTCGTTGAGTGTATCGAGATCGCTCTGATCAACGTGCTTATAATTCATGTGACAGCTGAACGCTTTGACCTCATCAATCAGCATCAAGTCAGCTTGAGTCAGTTGCTCTGTGATCACTCCAACTCGGTATCTCGGTAAGTGACGAGCTATCTCCGTTATAACTTGGTGGCTGAAGCTAGATAGCAAGACCTTATCGGTGTCTAGGTTTGAGCGAATTAACTCATCGTGCAATAGATCAACTACATGAGGCGCCTGGTGTCGGCTGTCGACTTTAATTTCTAGATTGACGCTAAGACTATGTTGCTCAACAAGTGCGAGTAACTCTTCCAATGTCAGTATTTTTTCTCCCGCGAACTGTTCAGATTTCCAACTGCCAAAATCGAGTTGACGCAGTTCTGCAAGGGTGTGTTCATCAACACGACCTTTGCCATCGCTACAGCGATCCAGAGTGTGATCATGGCAAACCACAAGTTGATCATCCTGTGTTGGCTGGATATCTACTTCAATCCATTTCAAACCGAGCTTAGCAGCTTGCTCAATGCTTGCTTTGGTATTTTCTGGGTGAGTACCTGCTACCCCACGATGACCTACGATGATAGACGACATAATTAATCCTTCTTAAAGACACACCGCAAAAACGCATTAAATATCAGTGTACTCGATTACGCTAGAGCCGTCGTTAAGCTTGTCGCATCTTCGTGTGGCTCTTGTGATGTGAAGTTATTCGGGTGAATGCGTTTGCCATGACTGTCAAAAATGTGCAGGTTGGATTTATCAATACTCAACCCGAGCGGTACCGCTTGGCATAGGGTCATTTCGGGTGTTACTGCAATAAATGGTTGTTCGTTGACAAGGCCATGAACCAATTGATTTGGCCCTAAAGGCTCAACCACGCTGATGCGTAATTCAAGCGGCAGCGTGTTCATGACTAAGTCTGCGCAAACTTCAGAGTGCTCTGGGCGAATACCAAGCGTGATGGCTGTATTTTTTACGTGGGCGTACTCGGGTAAATACATCTGTTGATCGCCGACTTCAAGATAACCGTCGTCGATTGTGGCTGATAAAAAGTTCATCGCAGGGCTACCAATGAAGCTTGCCACAAAGGCACTAGCAGGCTGGTGGTAGACTTCTCTTGGCGTACCGACTTGTTCAATCTGACCTTTGTTGAGAACCACTATTCTATCTGCCAAAGTCATTGCTTCAACTTGGTCATGAGTCACGTAAACACTGGTGACACCGAGTTCGCGCTGTAGCTTTTTAATTTCTAACCTCATGTGTGCACGCAGCGATGCATCTAGGTTGGACAGAGGCTCATCAAATAAGAACAGTTGTGGGTCGCGGACGATCGCTCGTCCCATTGCAACACGTTGGCGTTGACCTCCGGATAGCTTGGCGGGTTTACGGTTTAGGTATTCTTCGATTTTCAGCGTTTTGGCGACTTTCTCTATTTTATCTTCAATAAGGTGCTGACTGACACCTCGGTTCTTTAAGCCATAAGCGAGGTTCTTATACACCGTCATGTGTGGGTAGAGCGCATAGTTCTGAAAGACCATTGCGATATCACGTTGAGCTGGCTTTTCGTTATCAACACGGCGACCACCCAAGTGAATTTCACCACCAGAGATGCTTTCCAGGCCAGCAATAGAACGTAGGATAGAAGATTTTCCACAACCAGAAGGGCCAACCAATACAAGGAACTCACCTTTATCGATATCAAGCGACACATCTTTGACAGCGCGGTGACCATTTTCGTAGGTCTTTACCAAATTCTTAAGACCTAACATGACTGGTTGATTGTGCTTATGTCCTTTGCCCGCTTGATTATGAATTGACATCGAAGTGCCCTCCGTTTTTTGGTGAGATGTCTTGTACTCATCGAGTGATTGAATGCGATTGTCTTTGATTAGAATCTTTTTGTTATTATTTTTCACTTTCTACTAGCCCTTTTACAAACCAACGTTGAAATACAACTACCACTAAAACAGGTGGCAACATGGCTAAAATTACCATGGCGAATACATAGTCGTAGCGCGGTAAACTGGTTTCATTGATGTTATTGAGTACTTGTTTAATACCCATCACGATGGTGTTGTAACCTTCATCGGTAGTCATCATGATCGGCCACAAGTACTGGTTCCAACCCACCACAAACATGATGATGAAGATCGCGGCGATCATGGTTTTAGACAGCGGCAGTAAGATATCGACAAAGAACCGAAATGGGCCTGCGTTATCTAACTGAGCGGCTTCGAGCAGTTCGTCGGGGATGGTTTTGAAGAACTGCCTGAAAAAGAATGTTGCAGTGGCAGAGGCTATCAAAGGCAGAATCAAACCGGTATAGCTATTGAGCAGCCCAAGCCCAGCGACAACCTCATAAGATGGGATAATACGAACCTCTAGTGGCAGTAGCAGGGTTACGAAGATCAACCAAAACCAAGCTGTCGCGTAAGGAAGCCGGAAGTAGACTAAAGCAAATGCCGCCATCATTGAAATGATGATCTTACCAATCGCAAAACCTAGCCCCATGATCATCGAGTTGGCGATCATTTTGCTGGCGGTGACTTGACCACTAAAGCCCATACTTTTGTTCCAGGCTTCGCTATAGATAGCTGTAAAGTTATCGCCTGGTAGCCACTGTAAGCCATCGCTGACAATGGTGTTTGGGTTATGGGTTGAACTGGCGAATATCAGCCAGATTGGGACCAACATAAACAGCATTCCAGCAATTAAAATTAGGTGGTCAGTGATCTTATTACTTTTCATGAATAACTCCTGTCGCGTTAAAACTTAGCCGTAATGGGCTAGTAATGAACACGTTTTTCAACAACGCGAAACTGGATAAATGTGAGAATGAGTACCAGTAACAACAGCACCACAGATTGCGCAGAACTTCCGCCTAAATCAGCTCCAACAAAACCATCTCGATACACTTTGTATACTAGTGATGTTGTGGCACCGCCTGGGCCGCCATTGGTCATGGTGTCGATCACGCCAAAGGTTTCAAAGAAGGAGTAGGTAAGGTTGATGACCAACAGAAAGAAACCTGTAGGGGCCAGTAATGGGAAGGTAATGCTCCAGAAACGTTTCGAGTCGCTGACACAATCTAGCATTGCTGCTTCTTTTACCGCGTAAGAGATAGACTGAAGGCCTGCTAGAAAATAGATGAAATTTACTGAGACTTGTTTCCATACTGAAACCAAAACCAGAGCAAACGTGGCATCCACAGGATCGGTCTGGAAGCTGAAGTCCCAACCCACCACGGCAAATATTTCAGTGAACACGCCAATGTGTGGGTTAAACAAGAAAGCACCAATTACGCCTGCGATTGCAGGAGCAACCGCATAAACCCAAGTGAGCGTGACTTTGTAAGCGCCTTGTCCGTGAATGATGTTGTCGGCTTTCACGGCGAGCAGCAGCGCTAAGGCAAGCGATAAGAAAGAGACCACAATCGCGAACATTAAGGTGAAACCAATTGAGCTCAGATACTCACTCGATTCGAATAGCATTTGGTAGTTTTCGAACCACACGAAGATGGAGGAAGTGCCCCAAGGATCTTCCAACATAAATGAAAGGTAAACCGCCTTTGCAGCCGGGTAGATAAAGAAAACCGCAATGATGAGTATCTGAGGTGCTAAAAATAAGTAAGGCAGCGGAGAGTGAAAGAATTGCTGACGTCGTTCCACAGGGTAATCCCCAAAAATTAGTGACTGTTATCACTGTTAGTTACGGTGAGCACTAGCGCTATAGCAAAGGAATGCATCCAGTTGAGTTGTAGTTTTTGGAGCAAGAAATGGCGCTAGTGAAGAATCTCCTCACACCTTGCTATTACGTTTTTAATGACGCAGTGACAAGTGGTGAGGAGCAATGAACAGCTTTGGTTCGCTAAGCTTTTAGCTCAGTTATCTGCTTTGGTTAAAAAGCAGAATTAGTTCATCGTACGAGCGAAGCGTTTCAGTAACTTGCTGCTTTCATCTTCTACTTTGTCTAAGCTATCCTTGACGCTAGAGCGGTCGGCGAAGATGTTATCGAACTCGCGATGCATCACTTCACGAATCTGAGGGTAGTAACCTAAGCGATAGCCCTTAGTCCATTCACCCGACTTGAGGCTTAGCTGCTTAACACCTACTTCGGCGTCAGGTTGCTCGTTGTAGTAACCTGACTCTTTCGCCAAGTCATAAGCGGCTGTTGTGACAGGTACATAGCCAGTTGTTTTGTGCCAGTAAACTTGAGTTTCAGGCTTAGTGAGATAGTCAAAGAACGCCGCGACACCTTTGTCTTGTTGCGGTTTGTGACCATTGAGAGCAAACAGAGCAGCACCACCAATGAAGGTTAAGCCAGCATCCGGGTTGACCGATTTCCAGTATGGGAGATAAGTGGTGCCGAGTTCGAAAGGTACACGGTTACGCAAGCCGCCGAATGAGCCTGAAGAGCCCATCCACATTGCCACTTCTTGGCGCTCGAAAGGGGTTTGGTTCGCATCCCAATCGCTACCGTAATATTTGTAGTAACCTAGATCTGACCACTCTTTCATCTTGCTAACGTGCATCATCATGTCTTTGGTGTTGAACATGATTTTAGTCGATAAGCCGTCATAGCCGTTGTTCTGGTCTGATACTGGTAGGTTATGGCGTGACTTAAAGTTTTCGAACATGATCCATGGTGTTAGAGATTGAGAAAAGGCAATATGACCTTCTGCTTTCAGTTTCTTAGCCACCACTTCTAGTTCTTCATATGTTTTGGGTGCATTGACACCGACTTCGGAAAGAAGATCTTTGTTGTAGTAAAGAACCGGGGTCGAGCTATTGAAAGGCATCCCGACCATTTTGCCTTCGTTATCAGCGTAGAAGTTACGAACCCCCGCTAGGTAATCGTTCGAATCAAAGCTGTAGCCAGACTCAACCATAATATCTTGTACTGGTTTCGCGACGCCTTTAGCGTTCATGATGGTTGCTGCACCCGCATCGAAAACTTGTAGAATATTTGGTGCTTCACCTGCTCGATATGCTGCAATGCCCGCTGTTAAGGTCTCAGTGTATGACCCCTTGTAGATTGGCGTGATCTCGTAATCGTCTTGTGATGCGTTAAAGTCTGTCGCAATTTTATTGACGGTTTCTCCAAGTTGGCCGCCCATTGCGTGCCACCAAGTGACTTGAGTCGTTGCGAAAGCTGGCATTGCTGCTGTTGCCGAAAGAATGCCTGCTAAAATTAGCTTATTCATCTTAGTTTCCTTTTGGATGAAATTCGTATGAGATTTTGATCAAGAGTGTTAACGAGACGGTAGGGGTATCGTTTGAAGTTATCTTGAACAGGGCATATTTCACTTACGTGGCTAAATCGTTTCAGTGGTATGAAAGATTCATTTCGATTTTATTTAAGAGGGGAGGTTAATGATGGTTTGGATAGTGACTTTGTTCGTTCCTCTATAAAGGTTCGCTCATTACTGAAAGCCTCTTGATGAACAGGCTTTCAGTAAGATAGAGAGGCAAAATTTTAGTGCGCGATGTCGAGCTGGTTGTCTTTAACGCCGTTAATACGAAACCAACCTGCGATACTGAATCGCTCGGTATTTGTCGTTAGAACCTCGTGTGGAAACTGTTCGGATAAGAACACTAACAAACGACCGGATTTTGGTGGAATGGTTGTGACGTGATTGTTCTCTAGGTCGTAAATGATTAACTCACCTGCGTCTTCTTCTTCTGTCCACTCATCATTCATATAGAACACAGTGGTCAGGCGGCGGTTTTCATTGCCCTTGAAACAGTCTAAGTGCTTCTGGTAGAAGTCGCCTTTTTCGTATTTAGCAAAGTGCGCTTCGTACTCGAACAGACCCAAAAAGAACGCTTGGTTTGCTGCTAAACGAATTCGTTCCATTTTGTCTAGGAACAGAGAGGCTGGCTCTCCTGTATCGCGGTTTACCCATTGAATTTTGTCACTACGAATAGTCGATTCTTGCGTTACGTCATCGTTACGGCCAATCTTAGCCTTTTTCCAGGCTTCTGGAATGCAATCCTTCAATGCCACCACTTCTTCGTGAGTTAAGAAGTCATCCCAAACAAAATAGCCATGGGTAGAAAGAGCATCGATTAGTTGATTCATGTATAGCACTCTGACAATAAATTAGAGGCGCATATATAGTCCTAATAACTCAGGTCAACAAATCACGTATTTTGTCGTCACGATTTATATCTTTATTTTACCAGCGGATATAGAAAGGAAAAATATTGGAGAAGTGAGTAGTGAGCCTATTTATCGGCTCACTACTGTTTGATTATCGCCCCGTTGATCCTGTGGCGAGGGCTTTGATCTTTACAACTTCGAATGGTCGGGTCCCTGTATCTGTACCGTTATTTAAAGCCGCAGTTCGATCAAGTTGATTGACCGTTATATAAATATAACCATCAGGGCCAAATGACATGCCATCAGGCCAAGTTTGGTTGTCTGATAGCGTGGCAATAATTCGGTATCCTTGTGGGGTGGACACACCGATTGCATTGTTTTCTATATCAGTAACATAAACGTTCTGAGCGCTGTCTACCGTAATGCCATCTGAATAAGATTTATCAGCGTATTTTTCTATATTGCTTGCGACTGTCTGTCCGTTGTTGTCAAAGTGATTCGCTTTTACTCGATAAACGGTGCGACCATTGACGGCCCCGAAATAAACCCATTCGTAAGATGGATCAATGGTGATTGGGTTTAAAGCAAAACCGGTTTTACTGTCGGCTTTCATCGACGGGTGATTTTCAGCCACACGTACAGCTTCCCCTGTCTTGAGATCTACGGTTACAAAGGCTGGAATTGCTTCACTTTTCAGGTCATTTTGAGTCATATCGGCGATTATTATACGCTGCCTTTTTTGGTCTAGCGCAAAGTCTTGGAGGAAGCTTGTCGGTTTCAAAACGGAAGCCGGTATTTTTATCGTTTTGACCAACGTCTCTTTATGAGTATCCCAACCAGTTATGGTATGGGTTGCTAGATCTAGGATCCACGCGACTCCGTTATCATCCGTACGAATGGCAATGACGGCTTTAAATAGAGAATCATCACCTTGTGCATACTTCATCGTCGGATATGGCGTTTGATTTCCAGCCACGCTTAACTCGATGACTTTGGTTGTTGGGTTGTCAAGCGGATGAACACTTAATAACAAACGTCCATCCGGTGTGACGGAAGGGTTGCCCGGACGTTCAGTCATTGTAGCAACAACGGTAGCTTGTTCTGGAGTAAGTTCAGTTTCTGCATACGCATAAGTGGATAGAATAGCGCTCGCGAGAACGGTATTGATTACTGTTTTCTTCATTGTTTTCCCCTTAGTAATTGATGTAAATGTTACTGGAAGGTTGTCAATTTTCAACAGTGCTATATTTGTTATACTTTCAAATATTATTTGATAATAGATTGAAACGTATTGTTATAGATAGCTAATAACGGCGATGTTACTAAAATATAAATGCTCTTAAGTGTTAAGAATCAACTGCATGTAAAGGGTGTTATTACACATACCTATTGATGAGGTATTCGGCTAAGGTTTTTATTATCAGTAGGCAATGATTCAAAAAATTACATTTCAGTCATATTTACTATATTCTGATAAGTACAATTGTTTCAAAATTGTTAAATTTAACCCGTCGGCAGGGACAGCGAATAGGAATACAATTTGCAGCTTCATACAATCAAAGGTTATATCCAAGACATGTATCTCGTAGAGTACCCAGACAGGCTGCTGTTACTTGATGGCGCGTGCCGAGCGGATATTCCCCATCTTAAAGCTTTCATTGAAGATGAGCTTGGTCGTGAATTTAACGACCTGCATACAGTGGTCGTGACACACATGCATCCAGATCACGCGGGTGCAGCACATAAGCTTAGAAAGCTGACCAACTGTAATTTGGTGGCAGCGAACCGAGATAGGGATTGGTATCAAGGAGTCGATGGTATATTGATGCACCTAACCGATCTTGCCCTTGCAAGGTGGATGGCAAATAGGCTTGGTAAGCCTAGAGCAAACCTTTGGTATTCAAGGAAGCTCAAACCTGACTACAAACTCTCGGACGGTGATACGATTCCTGGCTTTGATGATTGGCTTGTATTGGAAACGCCAGGGCATACCGACAGAGACCTGTCCGTTTATTGTCCTTCGCATAGCGTCGCTTATGTGGCTGATTTAATGGTGGAGGTTAAAAAGAAATTGATTCCGCCGTTTCCCATCTTTCATCCGAATCAATATCGAGAGTCGGTATCTCGCATTTATGACATGCAGGTTGATACTTTGCTGGTGGCGCATGGAGGGCAGGTGGATTTTAGTCAGACAGCTTTTGAACATTTGCTAATGAGTGCTCCAAGAAAACCTGTGACTCATTGGCGTGTAACGAAAATTAAAATGAAGAATTTACTGTTATCAATTTGGCGATTTGGTTTTCAGTATCATGGTAAGTCTTAGAAATAAGTGGAAAACCGCAACACCGAAAGTACTGACTGTAGAAAGGTAGGACATAAATAGGTAAACAAAAATGCCCGTTACGAGACGGGCCTTATTTTGTTATAACCTGTGATTAGGTTACGGTGATTTGGATTAGCGAGTCAGTAGGAATTCACCTGCTGGATCTACAATCACTTTGTCGCTCATTCCTTGACGACCAAGAAGCATCATGTAGGTCATGTCTTGACGGTTGCTCAGCGTGATATCGATAAGCCACTGTTGATCACCTATTTTAAGCATAGTTTCAATGACACAGCGAGTTTCTACTTCACCGTTTGATGACTTGATTCGCTTACTTGCTTTTAATTTAGTTTTGCAGCGAACTATTTCTTCAAGGTGATAGATGTCTGGGTGTAAATCAAATTCAACGTAGCTTTCACCGTCAGTTTCACTGCAGATCAGGTTATCCACATGTAGCGAAGAGGTTTTAGCCCCTGTATCTACACGCGTATGTAATCCAGTTATCCCTAACTCCGGTAAGCAAATTGCTTCAGTATTCCCTATGATCATTTTCTGATTCATGTTTTTTCCAATCATTGGTTTACGGCTCATTTAGTTATTATCGCGGTTAAAGCGATTTTTTAATAGTTTACCTTTCAATTAGCCTTTGCCGCGAGTGCGGTTTGCATTGGGCTTAGCATTTTTTTCGACAAAGTCGAAAATCATGTCAGCAACATCTTTTCCAGTCGCTTTCTCAATACCTTCTAAACCTGGGGAGGAGTTAACTTCCATTACTACAGGGCCATTTTTAGATTGTAGAATATCGACACCACATAGGTTTAATCCCATGATTTTAGCTGCATTAATTGCTGTAGCACGCTCTTCTTTGGTGAGTTTTACCAGTTGAGCCGTACCACCACGGTGCAGGTTAGAGCGGAATTCCCCCTTACCAGCTTGACGTTTCATTGCTGCAATTACTTTGTTACCAACAACAAAACAACGGATGTCTGCGCCGTTTGCTTCTTCTATGAACTCTTGAACCAAGATGTTCGCTTTTAAGCCCATGAATGCTTCGATGACGCTTTCAGCTGCTTTGTTTGTTTCGGCTAGAACCACGCCGATACCTTGAGTTCCTTCAAGAAGCTTGATAACAAGTGGCGCGCCACCTACGTTTTTGATCAAGTCTTGAATCTTGTCTGGGCGACTCGCGAACCCTGTTTTTGGTAAGCCAATGCCTTTACGAGACAGCAGTTGCAGTGAGCGTAGTTTGTCGCGAGAACGGCTAATAGCGACTGACTCATTGATACAAAAAGTGCCCATCATTTCGAATTGGCGCACAACAGCAGTGCCGTAAAAGGTAATGGAAGCGCCAATACGTGGAATAACAGCATCATATTGAGGTAGCTCTTCACCCATGTAGCGAATCTTCGGATTGTTACTCGCGATATCTATATCACAGTGCAGCGTGTCGATAACATCAACATGGTGACCACGAGCTTCTCCTGCCGCTTTTAAGCGAGAAGTAGAGTATAGGTTTTCATTGCGAGAAAGAATTGCGATACGCATGGCGTTTCCTTAGTTAATACCTGATTGGTAACTGCAAATAAATGAGTTGTTCTCTGAGCTTTCAGTTTTTCTGAGGCTCCTTGCTTGCTTTGGAGCGAACCTTAAGGCTTTTCGTTTAACTAAGAAAATGAATTAAATTTGTCGAGTCGACAACGTAAGTTTATCGAACGAATGAGTTACTGGTACGGCGGGGTTGAAAAGGTATTTGGAAGGAAAAAGCGAGTTGAGACCTAACTCATGTTGGGGGGTGGAGCATATTAAGTGGTACTCAACTCGCGTAAACTCGGTGCTAAATGTGTACTAATAACGCCAGTTACATAGCTCTATAAGTGTTCTCAGTGCTTCTCTCTCGAGCTTGCTAGACGTATTTTTTAGCTTATTAAGATAGTATTTTCTCATGGGGATTACTTCTCTTGTATTAGGCTTTGGCGGTAATGCGGGGTTCCTTGCTGACTCATTAAGTATGGTTATTTAATAGGAACTAATAAACAGATAGACTTTTAACAATCTGTTCCTGTTTTGTTCCTTTATCACTACTTTTGGTCTGATGTGTTTTATAATGGGCTTAATCAGGAAGGGTTGTTTATAAAAAGGTTCATTATTTGTCTGATCTAAACATGATGCGCTACTACACAAGGTTGAATTCGTTCGAGCCTAATATCTCACATTCGGTGACTTTAACTGAGGTTGCAGACAAATTGTTTACTAGTTTGCGCCATGCTCGAACCTTGCTAGGTAAAATGCATCACGCTGAATGGGTGGTGTGGGAGCCAAAAGTCGGCAGGAATCAACGATCTAACCTGACCTTGTGTTTTAGCAATCAAGAGTTGACTCAACATGTTGCCAGTAAACTGATAGAGCAAGGCAAATACGAAAAAGCACTTTCTATTTTGGAAAATGACCGTGCAATATTTGGGTCTCTACTCCAAAAAACATCTGGTGCAACGATGCGCGAAGGGCTACTGCATGTTCAATTGACTTACAAACGTAAGTTTGAGGCTTTGTTCCCACATCATATTCATCGCAGTAGTGAACGATTTTTGATCAGGCAAGTATTTAGCTGCCTCGTCACTTGTAATGGTAAAGGCGAGTTAAAGCCTGAGTTGGCTCATCATTGGGTGTATGATTCTGAAAAATTAACTTGGACCTTTTATTTACGCCCTGGCCTTAGCTTTCACGATGGACACCCAGTCGATGCGAAGCAACTTGTGTCTTTGTTTTCTGCCCTACAAACCTTACCTTTTTATCAGACAGAGTTAGCTCATGTGGCTTCTGTATACAGCGATCAACCATTGAGAATCAGCTTTCAGTTAACTAAAGCAGACACTGGGTTTGCAGGTTTGCTTGCTGGCGTTAAGTATTCGATTCAACCAGCAGCTCAAGTCGCCCGTAAACCGACGCCATTAGGATCTATGTCTCATGCCGTGATTGGAACTGGCCCTTTCAAAGTGGTGGAAAGTAATAACGAGCGTCTAAAACTAGCTGCATTCGAACATTACTATGGCTGCCGATCGTTAACCGATGAGGTCACCATTTGGCAATTTGAAGAATCGATGACGGGGAGCGCTCGCTTTGATGATAGCCAAATGCAGGTTTCGCCTTATCAAGACTCGTCCTGTTTTCATCAATTGGGGAGAAGCGATACGGAACTGGTGTCTGCAGAGAGTGACGGCCTTCGTAGCCGAGTCGAGGACGGGTGTTTATTTATCCTATTTAATCAGAATTCAGCAGTTAAGCCACTCAATAATGAGCAGCGTAAGTACCTCTCAGGGATCGCCAACCCACAAGCTATTTTGTCTCAATTAGAACAGAATCAAGGGTTGTTTAGTGTCTCTTTGGCTCAAAATATACTGCCAAGTTGGCAAAGGTTATATCGAACGCCTTCAAAGGAAGCTCAACTTCCTCAAAAGATGACTATCGCGGTTTACGACTACTATGCGTTATACCGATGTGCTATTTGCGTATCAGACATCCTAAAACGATATGGCGTGGATGTTGAGGTGAATACCTACAGTTTTAGAGAATTGGCTCAGCTGTCCCAGAGTGGCGAGCTAAAGGAGGATTTGGTGTTGTGTAATCTGAACTTAGATGACAACACACCTTCTTCATTGTTCTCGTGGTTGATGAATGATCCCGTGTTGCATTCCGCACTAGGGGGGACGAACAGCGACTGGCTGAAACAGCGTTTGGATCATCACAAAGCCTCCGTTGAACTGCCTGACTACTTAGTAGAGTTGGAACCTATCGCGTCCACGTTGATTTCTGATTATTGGTTGGTGCCAATGTTTCATCACTTGCAAACTGTGCGTTTCCAAGGGATTTTGAAAAATGTCGCTATCACTAACTGGGGGTGGCCAGAATTCAAAAACGTATGGTCAGCCGATTAGTGACAGGTACTGATGGCAACATTTGAATTGAGAACTGAACTCGATAAGTGGTGGCTTTAGAACGTGAGTATTTAAAAATTAGCGTTTGAATACTTACTATTGTTTCGTTGTCTAGCGCTCTAGGCTATCTTACAACATTCGATACTGGCGAATACTAATGATGCTTAAGCGTAAGCGTTAAAGTTCACTGCATGATCTGTTTTTTGAGGCTGTCTACGGATCAGTCACCGCTTTTTATTATGTGATGTTCAATAATGTGCTTATTACTTTACATTAAATTAGACATTTAGACGTCTAGACGTTGACAAGATCTAAGTGTGACATTAGTCTGCTCCTCTTCTTGTTTTATTGCGTTGATGTTCCATGTCCAATTCAAAAAATTCTAATGCTGTAATTGCACCTTCTGCAGTTGCGCTTATCCCTCTGATTGTGTTCCTAGCGCTGTTTATTGGCGTAGGTACGTACTTGTCACTGCAAGGCGTCGATTTTGCTTTCTATCAGCTTCCAGCTCCGATTGCGGCTTTGCCTGCTGTGATGCTGGCGTTGTTGTTAAGCAAGGATAAATTGAACCGTGCTATCGAACAATTCTTAGGTGGAGTAGGTCACAAAGACATTATCGCAATGTGCATGATCTACCTATTGGCGGGGGCTTTTGCGGCCGTGGCTAAAGCCTCTGGTGGCGTCGATGCGACGGTAAACCTTGGTCTATCGGCTATTCCTACGAGCATGATTCTGCCTGGTATCTTCCTGATTTCAGCTTTCATCGCGACAGCAATGGGTACTTCAATGGGGACCATTGCTGCCGTTGCACCAGTGGCGTTAGGCATTGCAGATTCAGCAGGCATGAGCATTCCACTGACTGCCGGCGTTGTTTTGAGTGGCGCTATGTTTGGTGACAACCTGTCTATCATCTCTGATACCACAATTGCCGCGACACGTTCACAAGGTTGTGAGATGAGAGATAAGTTTAAAGAGAATATCCGTATTGCACTGCCTGCTGCTCTTATCGCGATTGTTATCTTTGCTTTCAATAGCACGGCAACTCAGGTTCCTGAAACAGGTCCAATCGAGTGGCTGAAAGTGTTGCCTTACATCACTATCTTAATTCTTGCGGTATCGGGCATGAATGTTTTTGTCGTGCTAACGATTGGTATCTTACTGGCGGGTGGCGTGAGCCTAGGTTCTGTTGAGAACTACGGTATGACGGATTACGCTCAAGATATCTATGCAGGCTTCGGCAATATGCAGGAGATCTTCTTACTGTCGATGCTGATTGGTGGTTTGAGTGAGCTAATGCGTCGCCAAGGTGGGTTGGTGTTCCTGACTAACTTAGTCAGTGGTGTGATTCGTGCGTTTGGTTCTTCACACTCTAAGCAAGCGAATGGCCGTGCAAGTGAGTTAGGTATTGCTGGTTTGGTATCTATGGTGAATCTATGTACTGCAAACAACACGGTAGCGATCATTGTTTCTGGTAGCGTCGCCCGCCAATTGGCAGAGGAGAACAATGTATCTCCGCGTCGCTCTGCAAGCTTATTGGATATCTTCTCCTGTGTGATTCAAGGTGTGTTGCCTTATGGTGCACAAGTGCTGTTGCTCGGTTCGGTGTTTAACTTATCGCCTTTAGATATTATCACGCACTCATACTACTGTTTTGCACTTGCAATCGTGGCTGTGGTTACTGTGTTTATTAAACACTCGGCTCGCCAAGTTGCTCAAGCATAGTCATTATTGATTTCGTTAAAAGGCTCCACAAGAGCCTTTTTGTCGATATATTATGTTTGTTGCCTGTCCGTACTGAAATCTTAATGAGAACTAATTGCAATAATACTTTACTTTATTTATGGTAGCGGGCTGATGTAGTTACGGATAGCCGGATAAAATGAACGACCCTATTTTCTTTGAACATCTTTTTGAACACGCCAAACAGGTGACTCCCTATTTAGATGGTCAAATCACTCCTCTGTCTGACGCTAACCTCGCTGATAAGCTTATCCATAAAGAGATACCTAGCTCAGATACTCTGCACGAGCTTTATGAAAACCTTAAGAATGAACACCCAGAAGCAGGGGCTGCATACTGGTTGACTCGAACCTGGACACTGCTTTGCTGGCAGCCTATTTACGTTTCATTTATCTCTATTTACTCTTGCCGCGGTTTACCTGAATTATCCTCAATGGCTCAGCAGGTACACCCTAATTTTATTGGTGGCTATCAATTCCCTTCAACCGCTTATGTCACGGGTTCAGAGGATGAGTTGGTTACACGTGCAGGCCAAGAGCTAGTGTCATTATTTGATTATTTTCGTGAGGAAATGAGTGAGTGGACGCGGATTCGCCCTGGGTTCACCAATCATCTGTTTGCTGATGGGATTCTTGGGTGTTTGGTGAAACTGAGTCAGTACGCTCCTGAACTGCCTGAGGCGTACTTACTTGAACAGGCTCGTTTGTGGCTAAATGCCTGTGCTTTGCCAGAAAAACTTATCCATTCGATTCGTTATCATGAACATGAGAAAAAGCTTGTTTTGGTTCGAACCAGCTGCTGCTTAGTTTATAAATGCCAAGGGCGTAAATTGTGTCGCGATTGTCCAAGGCATCCGGACAATAAACGCTAAGGTGATTCTACCGCCTCAGTGTTACGGTACCTCGATACAGAGTAAGCGATAATGAGTATCGTGGCCGAAAACAATATGCACAAATAGATCGGATAAGTGGGTGAAAGGGTTGCCATGAAGGCAAGTAATGATGCCACTCCATAGCCTATCGTGTGTGCCATTGAGAGGTAACCTGCAACCGCACCGGGAGCTTCATTTTGTTGTTCTGTTGCGGCAGAGGTATAAGCCGGAACCAATAAAGCGGCCCCGCTCGCGACTACTGCCATTGCAATCCAAAGTACCCAAATATTCGTCACGAGAAATAGAGTAAACCCCATCACCATAGCAAACGCGCCAAGTTGATACATGATACGTGGTGTGAGTTTTTTCTTTTTGATTACCAATAGCTGAGTACCGAACGTGCACGCAGCACTGATGGTCAGCAATGCTCCTATGCCGTCACTGATCTGGCTGGTGGACCAATCGGTTATTGAAGAAAGTAAAGGCGAGAAGCTATATTGCAGTAAAGCAATGGCAGCACACAAGAATAATCCACTCATTAGGTATGGATATAGCCTTGGATTGGGTAACCAGGGCTGTGGGCTTTTGTTGTTGGTTTCCTGTTGAGGTTGGTTTGGAATCGGGAGATTTAGAGCTCCCATCAGAGCGATACAAGGAAGCGTAACCATGATCATCAGTGGGGCAAAAGGGGATAACTTTAATGCCAATATTGAGATAAGTGGTCCGACTAAGCGGCCTGCGCTTAACCCTATGCTGACTGATGTGATGGCTTGAAGTCGATTTTCCTTGCCGCATAAGATAATAGCCCAATGTTGGCTTGCCGGCACCATTCCTGAAACAGTGCAGCCGTAGATAATGCGAGCCACTAGTAGCCCAGTGAAATAGAACGGTATGTAAGAATCCTTACCTTTACTCAAAATCGCAAATAAAGCCAGAAATGAGAAGCTAATTGCCATGCCAATCAGAGCCTGAATAACTACTTTTTTAGGCCCGTGTTTATCACTGTACCTCCCCCAGAAAGGAGCGGATGGCAAAAATAGAAAGCTACCAGTGGCTATCAAAATAGACCATGTTGACAGCCCAAATGCGGATTGTTCTACCAAGAAGGGTAGCGAGACCAACAATCCATTTTGCCCAATGCCCATGAGAGCTGCGGCCAAACCTATAGTGGCTAATTGAACGCGTTTGCTATTTGTTCCTGACATATCTTGAGGTACTTGTGGCGATGGTGAGGACGACAATGAATAGTATTGTTAATGATAAAACTGTTCATTGTGATAATAATTATCATTGTTATTTTGTTGTGATAAGATTAACGGCTTGTAGCTAATAACACAACTGCGTATTTAATTATGTACCGACTTGTCGATGCGTCGTTTGAAATCGACGGCAACCCTATTCTTTCCGCCACGAGCTTAACTTTTGAACCCGGTCAAATCACTACGCTGCTAGGGCACAATGGCTGTGGTAAGTCGACGCTGATGAAATTGTTGAGCCGCCAAAATGTTCCTACTCAAGGACAAGTTCTCTTGAGAGGTACACCAGTCTCTCGGTTCAATCATCTTGAATTTGCTCATCAAGTGGCTTACTTGCCTCAACATCCACCAATTACTGACGGCGTCACTGTTCGAGAATTAGTTTGTTTTGGCCGTTACCCGTGGAAAGGCGCCTTTGGTCGCTACAGCAAAAAAGACTATGCGATTGTGGATGATGCTATTGATAGAGTTGGATTAAATGCCTTCCGAGATCGATTTGTGGCGACTTTATCTGGTGGTGAAAGACAACGCGCTTGGATAGCGATGCTATTGGCTCAACAAAGCCAATGTATTTTGCTCGATGAGCCGACGTCTGCACTAGATATTGCCCACCAACATGAGTTGCTATCTCTTATCCGCGATCTCAACCGTACTATTGGCCTGACGGTTATCATGGTTTTACACGACGTCAACATGGCGGCTAAATTCAGTGACCACCTGATAGCGCTTTCTTCCGGTAAGGTTATAGCCTCTGGGGTTCCTCAAGAATTTATGACCCGCGAGACGTTAATGCAGATCTATGGAATTGATCTCGCCTTATTCCAGCACCCAGAAACGGGTCAACAAATCAGTTATATCCCTTAATTAAAATCAATAGGATTCAGTTGTGAAACAGTTTGTGATGATGTTTTCTATGTTTCTAGCGTTTGCGACTAACGCTATGGACCTTAAACATGAAATGGGTGTTGCCTCTTTTGATTCCGTCCCTGAAAAAGTGGTCGCTTTAGATTGGGCATTAACAGAGACCGTCTTGAGTTTGGGGGTTGAGCTTGAAGGCGTGGCGGATATTGATGGTTATAAGCAGTGGGTCGTGGAGCCAGTTCTGAACTCAAATGCCACCAACGTAGGTTCTCGGCGTGAGCCTAATTTAGAGCTGCTTACTACGTTAAAGCCCGATGTCATCTTGATCAGTAAACACATGGCGGCAGCTTACGAGCGGCTCAATCAAATTGCTCCTGTCGTGGTTTTCAGCGTTTATAGCGAAGATAAACAACCTCTTGAGTCGGCGGAATCCGTGACGGTGTCTTTAGGTAAGTTGTTCGGCAAAGAGCGACAAGCAAAGGATGTGATTCAACAGACTAAACGCGTATTGACAGAGAACGGAGCGAAAGTACGAGCCGCGAACAAGGGAAGTAAGCCTTTTATTTTTGCTCGATTTATTAACGACAAAACCCTGCGGGTTCATGGACAGGGTTCGCTTGCACAATCAACGCTTGATGCTATGGGGTTGCGTAATGACTGGCAAGCGCAAACGAATCTTTGGGGGTTCTCTACGGTAGGAACTGAGAAGTTAGCAGAGCACCAGCATACCAATGTCATGTTGCTTGGACCTCTTAAGAAACAAGAATTAATACAGCTCTCTCGCTCACCCCTTTGGCAAGTCATGGAGTTCACTCGCACCGACTCTGTTCATGAACTCCCTGCGATTTGGACGTTCGGCGGGCTTATTGCTGCGCAACGTTTTAGTTTCCATATTAGCGATAGCATGAATAAACAATGACAAATACCGCCATTAAGCTTCCTAATCGGTCTGTGGAGCGCGTTAATTGGAAAATGACGATATTGCTCCTTTCGGTAATCATAGTGATCGGTATGTTACTGCAAGTGACTGCACCATACTCTAAAGGTGTTGAACTGATTTGGGATACGTTATTCCACTTTGATGCGTCGAATTATCAGCACTTGATTACCCGGCTAACTTACCTGCCTAGACTAGTGGTCGCATTAGCATGTGGTTTTGGTCTTGCTGTTGCGGGCTCTGTGATGCAGTTTGTGCTGCGAAACCCTATCGCATCACCCACTACATTAGGGGTTGCGGCGGGAGCAGAATTGGGCATGGTTCTCGGAATACTGTTTCTGCCTGTTGGCTTAGCCATACCAGCATTTATTCCTGCCTTTATTGGTGGCTGTTTAGCGACGGCGCTGGTTTTTTCTCTTAGTGCTGCCAGAGGTTTCTCACCTTTACACTTAGTGCTGGCAGGTATGGTGGTTAGCTTGTTTTTGGGATCAGTGAATACCATGCTACTGATGCTAAACGAACAAAGACTTACCAGTATTTTTGTGTGGGGTTCAGGTGTACTTAATCAAAATGATTGGTCGAGTGCTCAGACACTGATTCCTTTGGTTTCCTTCCCAACCTTTTTGTTACTACTTCTTCATCGACCAATGTCTGCGCTACAGTTTGGCGATAATGTTGCGACCTCGCTTGGCATTAACATTAAACACGTCAAGCTGTTGTGTTTATCTTTGGCTATTTTTATCACCGCTGCGGTAGTCAGTGAAGTAGGGCTCATTGGGTTTGTTGGTATCGTTGCTCCCGCCATAGCGAGGATGCTTGGTGCGAGATCGTTAAGGCATCAGATTGTGGTGAGTGGGTGGGTCGGTAGCCTAATGCTATTGATTGTTGATTTAGTTATTCAGCCTTTTTCAGGCGTTGGGGGAGAGCTGCTTCCTACCGGTGCCATGACAGCATTGATTGGGGCGCCATTTTTGCTTTGGTTACTACAAAGGGCCAAGTTACCTTCAGAATTAAAAGCGCGTAGTGAGCAGACGGAACGCTATAAGTATGTAAATACGAAAAAGATCATTGTGATCATGTTTGGCGTGTTGTTAATCGCTGCTTTACTAGCTGTTGTTGTCGGGCGAGATCAGTTTGGTTGGACATTGAGTTTCAATCAATCCTTATTGCGACTGCGTGCGCCACGGGTATTGGTTGCGTTAATTGCAGGGATAGGACTCGCCGTTGCGGGCACTATTATTCAACGAATTTCAAACAATCCAATGGCAAGTCCCGAAGTATTGGGGATCAGCTCTGGTGCGGCTCTTGCTTTAGTACTCGGGACTTTAACGGGGGTAGCGATTGAACGAGAGCAACAAATGGCTCTTGGGACTCTAGGTGCTGTATCGGTGACAGTATTAGTGTGGTTGGTGGGACGAAAACACAACTTTGCTCCCGCGCGAACTTTACTCACTGGCATTGCATTGAGCGCAGGGCTTGATGCCTTGCTACGTATTGCAATGAGTTCCGGGAATGAAAATGCAACGGCACTCCTTACGTGGCTATCGGGTTCAACTTATCTGGTGGCTACTCAAGATATCGTCTTACTATTGAGTGGCGTTGGTTTAGTCGGAGCTTTTGCATTAGCACTCAATCGTTGGATAGAGATCATCAGTTTAGGGGAGGTAACGGCTAATAGCATTGGTGTGAGCGCCACCACGGTACGTTTAGTCTTACTTCTTTTGGTCGCGGCTTTAACGACGTTGTGTACCATCGTAATAGGGCCATTGAGCTTTATTGGCCTACTTGCACCGCATATGGCTCGCTCTCTGCACCAATATCGTGCCGTACCACAAATGTTGACCGCTGCATTATTGGGGGCAATTGTTATGGTCATTGCCGATTGGTTAGGTCGAACTTTGTGGTTCCCTTGGCAATTCCCTGCTGGTCTATTGGCTTCATTAATAGGTGGAGGTTACTTCCTGTATTTAATGAGACGTTAATAAGAGAACCCTTCAGTTTTAGCAGGAATTAATACGATATTTGCAGTCGATCTGTACGTCGTTATAGAGGCCAGAGTACCGAAAATTCGAGTGCTCTGGCCTTTTTATTTGTCGGTATGTTATTGATAGAATTAATATTTGTAGGTTTGTTATTTATTTTTGTTAATTATTAAAAAAATTGGTTGCTTATACAAATGATAATAATTAGCATTCTCTATATTGGTTTGGTAATAATAGTTCGAGAAATAATATGAATCGTAAAAACGATCGGCTCAATCTCGAGAGTTCAAACAAACAGGTCCGAGGTAATGACCCGTCCATTGCTTGTTTTCTCAACTCTCTTGCCCGCGAAAGTCAGTTCATTCAAATTCAACGTTCTGAAGGCCGGTACATTTTCCAGCTGTCCTTATCAGAAAATAGAGTGATTCAAATCCCTCTAAGCTATCACTCTGAACTTGGCAGTCATGAATATGACCTACCTGCATTGCTCCTTACAGAAGATGCGTATCACGCTTTATCTATTGAAGACCTGATCGACCGAGTCCTTCCACATTGTCTGAATTGAGCTCTATTAAATAGTGCATTTGATACGTAATGGCTTTGTTGTTTTGGACAATTGGTATTGTCTTGTCTGCTTAAGCCATGATTTGAGAATTTAAGCCATGTGTGAACCACCTGATGGGTGATGATGACATTGGTTTATTTAGCAAAGTAATAATGAAGGACATCACATAAGCCTTGATGGTTTTTGGATCCTTCTCTCAATAAAAATAGAGAATAAAATGAACGTTAAAAAAGGAAGTTTTCCACTATCGACTGTTGCTTTAGCGGTTGCCGCTGCAAGCACAATATTCCCAGCCCAAGCTCAACAAACAACAACTGAAGAAAAAATGGTCGTTGTTTCAAGTCGAACTCCTAAAGCGATCAGTGATATCCCCGGCACTGTTTGGTATATCGATTCGGCGCAAATTGAGCAGGAGTTTCGTGGTGGTAAGTCACTTGGCGAGATTCTCTCGGCAACTATCCCGTCGTTAGACGTTAGCAGTGGTGCTCGTACTAACTATGGTCAGAACTTACGTGGACGTAAGATGCTCGTGATGATTGATGGTGTATCTTTACAATCTTCACGTCCAATCAGTCGTCACTTAGATTCGATCGACCCGTTTAACATTGATCGTATTGAAGTGTTGTCGGGTGCCACTTCGATCTATGGTGCGGGTGCGTCTGGTGGTGTAATCAACATCATCACCAAAAAAGCGGATGGTGAAGCGCTAGAGTTTGAATCGTATGTGGGAGGTTCATCAGGCTTTAATTCAGGAGAAGACTTTGATTACAAAGTGGGTCAATCAATTTCTGGTGGTAACGATAAGGTTACTGCTCGTGCATCTGTGGTTTATACCGAAACCCAGGGTTTCTTTGATGCTGACGGCGATATCGTAACGCCTGATATTTCTCAGGGTTCGTTACAGTTTAACCAAACAGTTGATTTTTTGACGACAGTTGGTGTGAATATCTCTGAGACGAAGAAGCTGAACTTGTTAGCTCAATACTACGACAGCCAACAAGATTCACCTTACGGACTTTACATCGTTAACAATAAATTTGTGGACGTGAGAAAAGGTTTTTATTCTGACCGTGAACATGGCACTGAGCGTATGATGTTACGTGCGTCTTACGTTGATGACCAGTTCTTAGGGCATCAACTTATTGCTGAAGCGTCTTACCGTAAAGAAGATCAGACCTACACGCCTTATTATCAATCTTCAGGTCAACAAATAACGGATGTTTTCTCTTTAAAAACAGCCTTAGCGAAGAGTTTTAACAAGTTTAACATCGTTTATGGTATTGATGCTTATCAAGATACCTTAGAGAGCAACCAAGCACTTTATGATCCAACGATAGCCAATAATTCTGGTAATCTAGTTAACCAAACTTACGCTGAAATAGGTCGTTATCCTGGCGTTGAGGTTGGTTCTGTAGCGGGCTTTGTGCAAGCCGGGTATTCGATTACTGATGCTTGGAGTGTCGAAGGTGGTTTCCGTTATCAATATATGGTCAATAAGATTGACGATTTTGTTGGATATAAGCAACAGGGTCAGATAGCTAAAGGCAACGGAACATCAGCCGACTCAGTACCGGGTGGTGAAACGAATTACAGTGTTGGGTTGTTTAACTTGGGTACGATTTATCACCTCAATGATGAGTCTCAAATCTGGACTAACTTCTCTCAAGGTTTTGACCTTGCGGATCCTGCGAAATACTACGGCCAAGGTGACTACACGTTGGTTGGTGATAACTGGCAATTAAACGACAGTATTAATGTTAACAACTCAAAAATGTCGGGCATTAAAACCAATAGTGTTGAACTTGGTTATCGCTTAGACAACGGTGATTTGAATCTTCAAACTGCAGCGTATTACTCTCACTCGGATAAAGCGGTTAAATACAACAAGCAGACACTGCTTATTGAAGAGTTGGATGATAAAAAGCGTGTTTACGGATTAGAAGCGATGGCGTCTTACTGGGTACATGACAACGTTCAACTGGGGGCTTCAGGTCACTACGTTGTTTCAGAAGTGAAAGGCGACGATGGTTGGAAAGATATGACAGCTGGAGAAGCGAGCACGTCAAAAGCCACAGCATGGGCTGGTTGGTATGATTCAGAGCTCGCGCTTAAACTTCAAAGCCAAACTATGTTTGATTACGAAGATGACTCTCAAAACAAACTGGATGGTTACACTGTGTTTGATCTTGTGGGCTCTTACCAATTACCTGTCGGCAGCTTAGGTTTTGGTATCCAAAACTTACTTAACGAAGACTACACAACGATCTGGGGTCAGCGCGCACAAATTGTATACTCGTCTCACTACGATGCTGCAGCTTACGATTACAAAGGCCGTGGTCGTACTTATACTTTGAATTACCAAGTTAAGTACTGATCTCTTTTAGGTAACTGATGTAGAGCTAAATATAGCTTAGCAAAGGCAAAGCCATTCATAGCGATATGAGTGGCTTTTTGTATGACTCTCAATATAGCCTTGCTGGATAACCTCCAACGAGAACGCTGTTATTTACCTCTCGGACGCTTTTCTACCAAGCCATTGCGTTCTAAGCCGCGTCTTACGCTGCTGCATAGTTTACCAAAACGACGCAGTTCTTCGAAGTTTGGCCCTTGTCCGATTGAAATACTGTGTTCCCAGTACATCAACTCACTGTCGACCATCTCCAATAATTTCTTAGAGCAACCGGAGCAATTTCCTTTTGGCCCACAAATGAACGTCTCTGACTCGTAAAGAGGGAGTTCGTTTTTCACTTCTTCAATGAGATTCAACATCGCCGAGTTTAAGTCTGGCTTCTTGTTGGTGAGTGGTTTCAAGCTTAGTGCTTGAGGCGCGATCACTGAAGGGGCTTGTGTGTTGGATTGTACATTCAAAGCAGCTGATGACATACCAAAGGCCTCAAGGAAAGAAGAAGAGGGGTATCCTACTCTTCACAACAAAGTGAATCTTGATGTAGTGCAATAAGCGTGGCGATATATCCGAAAGAGGTAGAAGAAATAAGGGCGTGAGAATGGTGGATAGCGTGAGAAGGAGAGCCACAAACGGTGTGGCTCTCAATTAAAGCTTAGTATTAACGAGAACCCTTAGAACTCAGCGTCGAACTGGAACTCCATCCACTCTTTGGTGACCGGGTGGTGCAGCGCAAGTCTTTCCGCGTGTAAGTGCAATCGGTCGGCTTTATTGCCATATAGGCCATCACCGACGATAGGCATGTTAAGACCTTCTTCATGTGAACAGTGAACACGCAACTGGTGTGTACGCCCTGTTTTAGGGTGCAGGTAAACCTTAGTGGCTTGCTCGTTTCGCTCAATCACTTCCCATTTGGTTTCTGCAGGCTTGCCGTGTTCGAAGCAGACAATCTGACGAGGGCGATCGTAAAGGTCGCCACGCAATGGCAAGCGAACATAACCTTCCTCTTCTGCCAGAACGCCTTCAATCATTGCCACGTAACGCTTCTCGACTTCGCGAGTAATGAACTGCTTCTGTAAGCTTTTGTTCGCACGTCGTGTGAGGGCGAATATTAGAATGCCAGAAGTCGCCATGTCTAAACGGTGAATAACAAATGGTCCTTCCACATCGGGGTGCATTTCTTGAACGCGAGTGTAGGCCGAATCTTTGATCGTTTTGCCCGGTACAGATAGAAAACCGGCTGGCTTGTGTACCACAACGATGTGCTCGTCTTGGAACAGAATATCCAGCTCTTTGCCTTCTGCTGGGTTTTCTAATAGTGGGTTTGGATCGACTTCTAGGCCTATCATCATGTGGCCTAAAATTGGAACACATTTGCTTTGGCAAGAGGCGTAGTATTTTTTGTGTTTGCGGATTTCCGATTTTGGTGAGCGACCCCACCAGAATTCAGCCAGCGCCAGTGGCGTATAACCATTCAAGTATGCGTATTGCAGAAGCTTTGGCGCGGCACATTCGCCAGACCCGGCAGGTGGGATCTTATTCGGCGTGTTTTCAAAAATTTGGTTTAGATCTTCGACATTGCCTTCCGCATTTTGGAAAGCGTATTGTGAAAATAACTTGTGTTGAAGCTGATGAGAAAGGTGTGCTCTTTGCTCTTTGAGCTCAGCTAGTTGAGTGGTGAACACATCAACTTTAGCCTGCAACACTTGCAGGGTTTGTTCCCAGTTGAGTTTTAGGTACTTCTGCTGGTTCTTGTCGGCAACACTGGCTTTGTTTAGCTCGTTATTTAGCTGTTCGAAAGCTTGCTCATCAAGGTTTTCTTTGCCTTGTTCACGTTGCTCTTTACGTGTTTTGCGGCCTTCAATAATCAGCAAGCGTTGCGCTTCGATCTCTTGTTCTGCCTGTGCTTTCTGTTGTGCTAACAGCTCACACAATTCGAGATATTCAGTGTTGACTTGCAGCGCTTTAAATTTCGCATTCACAGCCATCATGTCGGCCGTGTCTTGATGGAAAAAGCTGTCGCTGCTTAACATGTCGAATACAGGTGGAACAAAGTGAGGCAGTAGGTTTTGGTCGGCGATTTTCCCAGAGAAAGCAGAGAAGTAACCCAATTCACCTTCAGGACTTTTCACCAGTAACACACCAAACATTTTGCCGCGACCATCGTCAGAATCTAGCCCGAAATCATGCTGCCAATCGGTTTGAGTTTCTAGATATTGTTGAAGTTGGTGAGAGGCGATTTCACACAGTGGGTGTGGTTCGTAATAGAATGGGAACGTGAAACGCTCAGGCAACGAATATGACTCGATCGGCTGTTGAAAGCGAGTGAAGCAATGCTCAGGGTTGTGGCTTTTTTCTGAGGCGTGCGTTGGTTTTGGTGAGTGCATATTGTCGTCTTAATTCTTATATCGTCGTGTAATGGGTAGTGAGTCTACCGTGTATTACTAGAAAGCCTTCAACACGGTACAAGGCGGCGATTCTACTCTTTATCGAAAAGCGCCACAAATAAGAAATGGTTCAATTATTGGATACCACTGTTGTGATGCGTCACTCCAAGTTTCCGAGTGACGGTTTGAGCTTCATAAATGGATGAGTGACTTCTCGTTTTTTATTATAGAAGACAACTTAATAAACGAAGGGTGGTAGCTTTACCGATGTCTTGTGTAACTAAGGTAATGTTATGATCCCACTAAATACTTCCATCGTGGCAGGTGTCGCTCTTTCTGAAATCAACGGCCAAACGAAAATGCTATTAATGAAGCGTGTGAAGGGCGGTTTTTGGTGCCATGTTGCTGGTTCAATCGAAGTGGGTGAGACTGGCTGTCAGGCCATTGTTCGTGAGTTTGAAGAAGAAACCAAAATCGCAGTGGAAGCTCTGTATAATGCGCAGTTCCTAGAACAGTTCTACGAGGCGGACGTCAATGTGATTCAACTAATTCCAGTGTTTGCCGTGTTATGCCCACCCAATCAGGCGGTTGAACTGAACCATGAGCATACCGAGTACCGCTGGTGTAGTTTAGAGGAAGCTAAAGTACTAGCGCCGTTTCCTAATCAGCATGCAGTTTATGATCATATCTGGTCGTATTTTGTTGATAAGTCCATAAATCCGCTTTACCGAGTGAAATTGAATTAATACTGGCTGTTTAAGATCTAGGACTTACCAAGGTAAGGGGGTAAAAAGGCGCTCACTTGCGTTTGGCATAGCCCCACATCAACCTTCACGCCGTACGATTCAAGGACCGCAACACCACGACCATTATTACGAGGGCCTGGGTCTAGCATCGCCACTACCACGTGTTTTACACTTGCTTTAACCAAAGTATTGGCACAAGCGGGTGTTCTGCCGAAAAATGAACATGGCTCTAAAGTTACGTAAGCGCTAACCCCTTCCATTTTTCCGTCCATGGTCGTTACTCAGTATGACGAGACGGCGTAGCAGTTAGTCGCAACGCACGGTTAACATTAGGGTGGGAAGCGGTGCATGTTCGATCTGATTGGATTTTTAGTCAATGTTTTTAGTACAGAGGCAAAGTTTTGATTCGACACTGGTTAATTATGTTAACTACGGTCTCATAAGGTAGATTTGATATTATCTACGCAATATAGCTCAATTATTGAATCACCACGATAAATACTTAATTCAATAGGCTAGCCATAAATTCGCTGACCGGGTCTGACAATAAATCTTGTGGGTGGTCACCGCCAAAGGTAGCTAGCCCGCTTTTTCCTTCGATTATGCCAGACTTAATAATTACTTTTGTTTTGACATCAACAACTGTAATTTTTACCCTTACTTTATCTGGCTTTGCTGACCATTCAGTCGCGCGATCTTCCCAGTGTAATATGGTAGGAAAAATTAAGTAGTCGAACTCATTGCTTTTCGCATATTCAAGGACAAAATTGTAATCAGCCGGTTGGTTAGCGATTGCGACGTTGTTTAGTTTTGTGAATAATTCTGATTGAAGAGCTTTACTCACCATTAGTCCTGAGCCCGAATAATAGTGCTTCCCATACTCCCCATTCTTTGAGCGGCCAATTAAAACTGAATCACTTGTTTCAAATTTAGCTGTCGAGTTTACATTCGTAACCTGAAGTGTATGTGTATCAGCACACCCAATGATAACTAAGCTTATAAGTATTGGTAACGCACGTATAATTGACATAATAGCTACCTTATATTTATGTGAGTTGATATTAACCATAGTTTATATTAAACATATTAATGTATAAAATTTGCGACTAATTAGTACAAGCGACAAAGGACCCTTTAAGGCTCAAACAACCAATAGTTAACTTCGCCAATGAGTTAACCAATTTTTAGACTGAACTCGTTGAGCAAACACGTCTCTGCTGCGATTGGGGTTCGGTGTGATCTTTAAATCAAACAAACTCTCTAAACCAAAAGCCGAAATACACTCGATTTCCCCTGTCGGGCTTTGCTTTACGGCAACTGCAGTTTCTTTCTCTGGCTAGTAACTCATGGCATCCAATGAACTTTGATAAGGCTCATCCTCATTTCTGGTCTGCATGTTGGCTTGATTGCGAACTTGCCAATTAAGTTCTGGTAACCGTTGTTTAAGCAGAGCCTCGTATCTAAGCTCCGATTCGTAAGAGGTATCAATGGGATCAGTGTAGATCACATCAATATCATTGAGTGGAGTCGGGGAGGTATAACCATGCAAGTGAAGGTGATCCCAAACGAGGTTTCTCACAAAGCCCGCAGCGACATAACACTGCCGGTAAATCCAACTGATAGATACAGTCTAAAACCTGTATTCGTAAGGGATCTTGTTTGATCAACGTGACGATGCGGTTGGGTAGCGGATGTATCATTATGATGTCGGAATATCGGTGACTTGGTAATGACGTGTCATGTTCTGGGAGATTCCACCCCATTCAGAGGTTTTTACTCGCTGTTGGTGGGCTTCAAATGCTGATCGATTCGTAAACTCTTCATAAACTCAAATCGATTAGGTTGAAGCATTCTTTGAGTGACTCGAAACGCAATACAACCAGCTTCTTCCTGTGTCAGTTCTTTGTGTACAACCAAGGCTTGTGTCACTGCTTCTAGATCGTTGTCTGGCACTAGCATGAAAAAGCAATCACTTTGCATGTGTTTTTGTCTGTTTTTATCACAACATTTAGTTACGCCATCACTCTATCGCCGGCGGATATGTTTGGTACTCTAACAGTCGACACTATGACCCAAGGACAGCTCTTGTAGCTTAACGGCCGAGTCGGGGGAAGCGAACTATATATTTACTTGTCAAGACGAAGAAATATGTACTGTTCAGGTGCCTGTTGTAGTGGGGCGTATTGCTGAATCTGATTTTGGGATCAGGAAAACGAAAGTTAACTAAAATTGCCAGTTTATATTTAGGTTGTAGACATAGTCGTTATTGTATTCTCTTTCTTTTAAGGGTTTAGCATAGTCGATAGCAACATATAAATTAGCCTCAAAGCCAACTTCAATACCAAGTGCAGCTGATGAGAGCCGGTCTGTTCTGGCGGTAGAAAGCTCTCGTTCGGTATAAGCGAAGTCATACGTGATGTAGGGGTTAAAAAAATAATTGCCATGTTTGTTTCGTTGTAACAGCTTCACTTCGGTGCCATATCCTCTATCACCTTCTATGGTGTTTTCCGGGTAACCACGGCCATAGTTGAGACCACCGTAATTTAAACGCTGCGATGGCACTATCCTCTCATCGGCAAACATACCGTTTGCCCGCAAAGATACAACGTAATCCTGAATAAGTTCATATGAAGTAGATAAATTAAGGTCGTAAAAAGTAAAATCGCTGTTGTAGATATTTTCAGTTTCTAAATCACTCCTATATCTAAATGCACTACTGATACTTTGGTTGACTCCTAAGCCGGCTGAGAAGTTGAAATTGTCAAATCGTTTAATCACATCTATTGAAATCTGGCCAATAACATAATCTAGGTGATCGTCTAAGTTGCCTAAAGATGTGCCATTGAAGGAAACATCATAATTGCGTTCCTCTTTTTCATAGAGCACCCCCAGAGACACACTGAAGTCGGTCGTTTGATTTAATGTTATCGGGTAAGAGATAACGTAATCCAAGCTGTGTCGTTCAAAAGTATTGTCAACCGCTAACTTCACACCTCCTATATCAAGGATGCTTTCTTCGTTATCGGTATAATAGCTAGCGCTCAATCTACCTAAAGTTCCGTTGTGGAAAATGTCGTGTTCAAGCCTCATTGAGTAATATCCTTCATCGCTATTATTATCACGTGGGAGTAAACCAATGAGGGTTAGACGATTAATCGACATCCGATTAATATTACTACGCAGTCCCAAAGAGAAGTTACGCTCAGAATCTTGCTGCATTGAATAACCGATAAAAGGTTCAAATACGGTCTTATCTCGGGTAACGATACGAATAGATGTCGCGCCAGATATAGTTTTTGGTCTGGGGAGTGTAATATCAAATTGGTAACCAGGAATTCTATTGATTAGCAGGATAGCGCGTTCTAGAGAGGCCTGAGTTGCGGGATTCTCATTCAATAGCGGTTGTAAAATAGAGCGCACTTTGTGTTTAACTGTATCATTAGGGATCTCAAGTTCACTTCTGATCACAAATCCTTCCACAATAGTGATAGTCAATCGACCATCCCGAAAGTCATTTTGTTTAACAGTAGCAAAAGCGAGAGGGTAGCCGGCGATATGAAAACGCTGGGTGATTTTTTCGATCGCTTGCCCGATCAATTCGACCGAATAAGGTTGATTCAACAGCACTTGAACATCTTGTGCTAGCTGCTCAAGCTCCAACGATGTACCACCAGAAAAGTGTATTGACTGAATAACCTCTGAGCTGAGTACCTCCACTTCTCCTTTCATCTGCTCAACGTCAACATAGGAAGAAGACTCGGCTTGGTTCTTCGGTTCAGGTTGTACTAATAAAGGGGGCTCCGCAGCGTGACACTGGATGGTTGAAAGTAAACCAACAACAAAAAAAAAGGACTTTTTCTTTCTCAACATAGATACCCTTATAGAATAAAGAGCCATGATCTCTGGCTCTTTATTTATCAGACTCAATCATATTACTGACCTAGAATCGGTTTCAGAGTGCTAGTCGTGAGATGTGTGAGTGTCCCTCTATCCTCACTTGAAGAAGACAGCCCTAATTTATCTTCTCCCGCTAGGTTATCTGTTATATCTAACGAAAGTACATCTAATGAATTACCCTTTAATCCACCAACAACATCTTGAAGGCTTTGGGCTGTTGATCCTAATAAACTAGACAGAGGTGTTGATGCATCATCCAATTGATTAAAGTTAAGTAGAGTTGTACTCAAATCTAGTGAGTTGACCAAGCCTGTTTCTAAATTCAATACATCACCTAAATTCTGGGAAACTAGGATTAGATTTCCGTCTACACTAGAAAGCAGCGCTGTTTCAGAAAGTAAGTTATTATCATTTAAACCAGAGAGCGGATCAGTATCCAAACGGTTGGCTAATGCTGACTCCAAATTGAGCAGTAAAGTTTCATCCTGCTGCAACTCATTGGTGAGTAATGCGGTTAGGCCTTTTTCTCCAACAAATAATTGGCCAGTATCTTCAACCATCCCTTGAGTGTCCATCAGTAGCGCTGTGGTACCCTTAGTTAAAGTCGAAGTGGATAAGTAAACAAAGTTAGGCAAAGTGGTCTTAACGTCTTGTATATCGTTAAATATGACTAGCGCATTACCTTTCAGGTCGATCATACCATCGGCTTGTACCAGAATAGGTGCTGTCATCGTACCAAGCTGTTCAGATAATCCATATAAATTACCTTCTTCTGACGTTTGATACTGAAGCCACCCACCAATATTTTCGACCGTTCCACCTAGATCGGACACAGTCACCCCGGTATAAGTTAATAATCCGGTACGGTCATTAAGCTGAACGAACACAGGTAGCGCATCTAACTGCGCAACGGTATCGCCAGCGGAGACAACTGTTGTCCCTAATTTTTCAGTGGCATTAGCAGTGCCTTGCAAAGTGCGGCTGACATAAGCATCATCGATTTCCAAAGCCGTAGATCCCAGCGGTAACCCATCCCCCAAAGCAGTCACAACTTCCCCCAGGTTTACTAATACCTCTCCTGATCCCGTTGTTATTGAATCTAACGAGTTACTTAACTCACTTTGCGACACATTATTACCAGCTTCTGACAAGAGGTTGCTATCAGATTGTGGACTAACGGACTGCGGACCAACGACGTCCTCTTCTGTCGTTTCCGGGCCGCTACCACCAGAGGCAATTGTCCCAGAACCGTTGCCACTACATGCAGTTATCATCAATAAAGACGCTAACGAAACAAGAAAATTTCGATATAAAATAGTCATGGTATCCTCCTTTATTCAGATACTTTCCTTATGGTTGATAACTAAGAGGGAACGGATTATTTTAGCTCAAGGACTCGTTGGTACTACGTACTCATAAACCTTACGATGAACATTTGTTATTGTGCTCAAACTTAAAATAGCTTCAGAGCTACAAAATATAGTGTAAATAACACATTATACGCCATGATAAATCTAGGGTTCCCAGCGTTCCTCTATATCATCAACTTAATTTAATATACATTTTTTAGAGAAATAAATTACTTACCTTACTGTTTGGTATCATCAATGTTATAAAATCTAGCTTTTCCGTATTTATTCTTCTCTAACCATATTGCTATCTCATATCCACCTGAAAAGCTAGGTTTCGATCTCAGTGAGATACTAATAATCATGATTGAAATTTGATAAAAATCCAGAATAAAAATCGTAATTTTCCCATAAAATAAATAATACTTATCAGTTGTGAATTTGATTTCTATTAATATCTTTATCATCAACTGTTTATGATTAATTCATAAAAACTGATGGAAAATTTCATATTATAGGGAAAACAACATTAAGACTCACATATGAGACTTGAGTCACATAAAACATTCACATCATTTTGATTCTCTAACTATGATTAGTAACAAGGTAGCAATGCAACACTGTTTGCCCTTTAACAAGGATTGGATATTCTCCATGACAAATTCCATCATCTAAGTACGTAATTATCAGGTAGGTAGCTATGTTTTTATTGAAAAGATTAACCATCAAGACGTGGTGTAAATTTATCTCTTTTTTACACTGTAACAAGGGCGCATCAGGTATCGAGTACGCCATTATTGCCACCATCGCGGCAATTGCCATTGCGCTTTTCTCTACGGGTGACGACAACATCGGCGCACGTATTGAAAGCGTATTAACCGCTGTTAGAGACGCTCTGCCAACAACCGTTGAAGAAGGCTAAGATGGCTGAGGCTAAATTATGGTGATTCAATGAGTCCATTTGCCATTTACTGCGGTCTGTTGTTTATTGCGAGTGTTTATGACATAAAAAGTAGGCAAGTACCTGCGCTATTAATTTTCATTTTAATGCTAGCCCCTCTCTTAGCTCTTTATGGAGTTGGAAACCTTAATTTCAGTCCTCAGATAATGTGGTCTGTGATATTTACGTCTTTTTGGGTTTTTATTGGTTATTCTGTATTTGGTTTTGGCGGTGCGGATGGAAAAATACTGCTGGGGTTATCATTTATATTACCCATTGATGTTATGGCAATATTTACTGGTATTGCATTATCTATTTTCATCATTTATTTCATCATTTTTTTTAGAAAAAAAAACGAAGCACCATTTATACCGGCCATTGCAATCACTGCTACTGGATTAATATTTTCGACTAGTATGTAGGAAAGGATATGCCTCAATCAATAACGAATTTAAAAAAACAATCTGGTTCGGTGGCTATAGAAACTATTTTTTTACTCCCGATCATAGTGATCTTACTTTTTGCTGTGATTCATTATTGCATGATTTTTTTTGCGGCCAGTATGTTCGATCATGTAGCCAAAGAGAGCATCCGCCAGTCTATGGCCTTCGTCAATGAGGAATGTTATTTCAGTTATAAAAACTGCTCCGGTGCTGAAGTGCTTACTGAAGTAACCCCCACAATCCGCACTCATGCAAAAATAATCATTCAGGGGTTCACCCAGGGTCAAGGAGAAAGTCTTGGTTCTTTGTTTGGAGTGACATTGCCAGACCCCGAGGAATTAATCCGAATCTCAACAATCACTGATCCGACAGACGGCTCTGACATATGTTGCCAAGTTACGATTGTTTTGGACGAATATCGAACGACCCCTTTTCTTCCGACCAACATCATTGACGGCTTACTACCTAAAGAAGTCTCCGTATTTCCGGACCAAATTGTTGGTACCGCTGTTCTTAAACTGAATTAGGAGCCAGAAATGAACATGACTCTGAACAAAGTCGCAGTGTTAAAATTGGCGTCTGTTGCCTTTCTAGCCTTAGCTATTATTCTCGTTTTTGTCGGCATGTTTTCTATACAAGAGCCGGCCCCCCAACAGCCCAAAGCTGCACCGACTCTATACAGTGTTTGGGCCTTCGATGAACCTCAGAACCATGGAACGATGATTTCAGCGGATATGTTTAAGCAGGTCACCACAACACAACTCGACCAGAGATACGTATTAAAAAAACGGTTAGCGGTTGGTCGACGCCTGAGTAAATCTGTCGAAAAAGGTGACTATTTGACCGATGATCTTTTTGCCACAATCCGACCAATGATCGATGACTTAGAGCTTAACCAAAGAGCAGTTGCTATAAGAGCAGATGAAGTGTTAACCGTTGGGGGCTACATACAGCCCGGTGACCATGTTGATGTGATGTTGTTACTAAAGCCCAACAGGGAATCTGGTACTACGACTACAGCCAGAAAAATAGCATCTAACTTAAAAGTGTTGGCGGTGGGTGACCTACAATTTGGTACAGAAAGTGAGGACCGGGAAAATCATGCTAAATCCGTAGTACTGTCTGTCTATGTGGATTTAGCGCCGACTATTTTACTGGCGGACAGCAGTGGTGAATTAAGGTTAGCTGCTGTGGGTAGTAAAGAGCTAACCAATGAAAAAACGAATGATTTTCAGCCTAGGTCACTGCTACATACTGTTTCTTTAAGAAGCCAACCTAGTGAGGGAACTAAAACAACATCTGTAGCTGAACTTCGACAATTTCTGCCTCCTCGAAAAAAGGTTGAAAAAGCTTCCAAACCAAAACCAACCCGTCAGCATGCACCTCAACGCGTTCGATATGTCGAACTGATTCAAGGCGATGAGCGCTCTGTCGTTAAAGTGCCTCAACAATAAGGAACGTTGTCTATGAGCCTGAGAAGACTATTTTTGACATTCTTAATCCCATTATCGTTTCTATCTCAAGCGGCAGAAACCGTTATTCTCAAGAAAGACTCTCAACGCAGTATCAACATCCTAAGAGGTGAGTTAAAACGAGCCGCTATAGCCACTCCTGACGTAGTATCACTAATGGTACTTAACGACACCACACTACTGGTCACAGGTAAGAAAGTTGGTTCTACTACCTTGAGTGTTTGGACTACGGCTCAGGACACACCTAAAGAATACCAACTCAAAGTGCAACCAACGGCTGTCAGTTATAATAATATTCAGGTTCAAACCGATATTAAAGTGGTCGAAATTAGTAAGAGTGCTCTTAAACAGGCGGGTTTTTTTCTTGGGCGACAAACTGGAAATACAACCTTTGGCATTGGTAACAGCTCTGCTCTAAATGGCGCTTCCTTTGCTGGAGAGTTATCGTCAGGAAATAATTTTTTGGCCTTGAGTGATGCGTTTAATGTCGTGATTGGGGATGTATCGAAAGGAATATTAGGCACCATCAGTGCGCTTAATGCTAACGGGTTTGCGTACACTTTGGCGGAACCCAGCTTAGTGACCATGTCTGGACACACTGCAACTTTCTTAGCTGGTGGTGAGTTTCCTTATCCTAGATCATCCAATGATGGTGATATATCTATTGATTTCAAAGAGTTTGGAGTAAGGCTTAATCTTTCACCTACCGTTATGGAAAACAACCGTATCATGCTAAAAGTCGCGCCGGAAGTAAGCGAACTAAATTACAGCAACTCGGTCAGTACCGGCGGTGTCCAGGTGCCAGGAATTAGCGTGCGTCGTACTGATACTACTGTTCAACTCGGTGATGGTGAAACCTTTATCATCAGTGGCTTGATTAGCAGCAGTACCATGAAAAATTCTGACCGCTTCCCAGGGTTAGGTGATATTCCAATATTAGGTGCTTTTTTCAGCTCCAGTCGGTTAGAAAGTAATGATAAAGAGTTGATGATGGTTGTTACACCCCACTTAGTACGTCCGATAGCGAAAGGGGCAACTTTGCCGCCTCTGCCAGGAGAAATTTACCGAAACTACGACCCCGATTTTTTCGAGATGGTGTTCATGCATGCGGAACCGGAAGATCTTCCCAGCAATATTGGGTTTTCCAACTGATTTTGGCCATTTAAGGCTGATTCCTAGCGTAAGCCAACAAATATCAGGAACTGTTTATGACGACGAACAACTGGTTGAATACCTTTAAAACCGCTTCCTACCAACCCTTAAGTTTGGAATTAAAAGCTGACTTACATAAGTACGTTATAGAGCAAATGGAAGATGATGGTGTCTTGTTTAGTCTTGCATCCGACAATCGCAATGACCTGATGTTGTCTGTCACTACATATATCCAACAATATCTAATCAAAGATCATATAGATCAATCAACGCCAATAGACACGCTAGCTGAAGAGTTAGTCGATGAGATGTTAGGTTACGGTCCTATTGAAAACTTACTTAAGGATCCATCCATCAATGACATATTGATCAATGGTCCTAAATTGGTTTTTGTCGAGCGGGAAGGAAGGTTAGAACAGGTGAACCATCATTTCTTGAACGACGAGCATGTCGTAAGAGTGATTAGAAAAATGCTATCTCCCCTCGGTCGACGTATTGATGAATCGAATCCAATGGTTGATGCTCGCTTACCCGATGGAAGCCGTATCAACGCAATTATTCCTCCTTTAGCATTAGATGGCCCCTGCCTATCAGTACGAAAATTTAAGCAAGATAGCTTAACGGAGCACTACCTCTTAGCTAATGAGACCCTGTCTTCAGATATGCTTGAATTTTTGAAACACTGCGTCGCTTCACGCCTCAATATTTTAATTAGTGGTGCCACTGGTTCAGGGAAAACAACGCTACTTAATATTCTCAGTCAGTACATTTCGACACATGAAAGGGTTGTTACCATTGAAGATGCTGCTGAACTGCAACTACGTAACACCCACGTTGTCCGCCTTGAAACCCGGCCTCCCAACTCTGAGGGAAATGGTGAAGTGACGGCACGTGAGCTGGTGAAAAACTCCCTTAGGATGCGGCCCGACCGTATCATTTTAGGAGAAAGTCGAGGAGGGGAGGTCTTAGATATGTTGCAAGCGATGAATACCGGGCATCTGGGGTCCATGAGCACATTGCATGCAAACTCACCTTGTGATGCCTTACTAAGATTAGAAATGATGGTCACACTGACCGGCTTTAATTCCAGTGAGAACTTCATTCGTAAAGTTGTTTCATCCGCTGTTGATATCGTCATACAGATCCGTCGACTCCCCAATGGAAAACGCGTCGTCTCTGAGGTGGTTGAAGTTGGCAACGTAGAAGATGGGCACATCAATACACATAAGCTCTATGAATATACTCAGAAAACATTTCAACCCAGTGGTACTCCGAGCGATGAACTTCAAATTAAGCTTGAGGAGCAGTTATGGTAAATCTATATTTGTTACTGAGCGTTGCTGTAGCTGTTACCTCTGTTCTTTGTTACGCGCTCGCTGTTAAATACAAAAGAAAACAGGCCACTGAAGAAGATGTATCCCCCGAGCTTACAGTACGTACACAGAGTGACAGTTTAAAAGACTTACTAATCGAGAAAGCGCAAGCACTAGGGTTTAGTCAATCATGGTTGAAAAATGGTGTTCTAATCTTACTTATTACTACCTTCAATGCCGGCGTAGCATGGCGGTTCGGTCACCTTAGTTTTGCCGTTAGTCTGATTGTATCGTTTTTACTTATAGTACTCATTGCACGACTGCGTAAAGCGAAAACAAGAATGCGGCTAACACAACAGCTGCCTTCATTTATTGACCAAGTGCATCGTCGAATAAAAGTTGGACTAACAGTCCCGCAAGCCGTTGATCAGTCGGCAAAGATAACTTCTTACCCACTAAGCGATGTATTACAACGCATCAATGACCGACGGGCGCTCGGTATTGAATTACAAAATGCTTTTATTACAGAAAGTCAGATTACCGGGGTGCCCGCTTTTCGTCTTCTGGGTTCCATTTTTAGTGTTAATACTCGTTATGGCGGTAGTATAACCTCTTCACTCGAAAGCTTAGTGAAACTGCTTAGACAGCAGGATCTGAGTCGTCGTGAACTAAAATCGATTACCGGCGAAACACGAATGACTGCCTGGGTAATTGGCTCTGCTCCGGTATTAGTTAGTGCCTATATGCTGACACAAAATCCTGAGCTGCTTATCAATATGTGGTACTCCGATACTGGGCGCCAAGCCTTGCTGTTTGGCATTGTCCTTCAGCTATTAGGTATTGTAGTGATCTGGCGTATGTTTCGTAGTTTATAACTAACTTGAATATTACAAGGAGGTGAACATGGCTCAAGTATATTTTCTACTTTCAGTAGTATTAGCTCTTTGTGCTGGAGGGTGTCGTTACCTAGCAATTCGCCAAGAGAAATTGATGCGCTCGTCAGGTCAAAAACTTAACGTCTCTGCAAAACCGAAACCGGTGCAAGAGCCCCTAATGCTGAGCTCTATGAAATGGTGGCGAAAATCAAAAAAAGACCATGAAAAGTCGTTATCCGGTATCGTACTTGCGATGCGTCAAGCGGGTTATATCAGTGGGCGACAACAAGTTTTATGCTTAATTAAAATGTTTCTAGTCTGGTCTGGGCTGTTTTTGATCTTTACTGGTCAGCAATACCTGTTTTCATCCACGATGGAACGCACCTTTCTTTTCTACGCCTTATTCATGGCAGTAGGTGCATTACTATCGCTTCACTGGTTTCGTATCCAGGCTCGTAAACGCGCCCGACGCATAAACGAAGAGATGTTGACGACCGTGCACATGATGTCAATTTTATGGCAAGTTGGTCTCTCTCTAGAAGGATTACTAAAAGCTTACCTTTTGGAGGCGAAAGAGCTAACTCCTGAAGTTAATAAAGATATTAAACTTATCGTGGCACGTATCGACGCGGGACAAAACCGGGAAGTCGTGTTTAATGACATGGCACAAATAACTTTGTCGAGCGGGTTTCAAGATTTTCTGATTATGTTATCTCAGGCCGCGGCAACAGGTGGAGGGTTGAAAGAGTCATTCCAATCACTGTCCGAATTAATTTACCAACACAAGCGCGTAGAGCTGCAGGAAAAGGTGACTAAGTTGTCTGGTAAAATTTCAATCGCCATGATGGCGTTAATGTTTCCCGCTTTATTTATTGTTCTCGGTGGTCCGGCAGCGCTGGCTTTGATGGCTGCCTTTGGAGGTTAAATGAAATTTTTATTCGTGGTTATTATTTTTATCCTAGCGGGCTGCTCATCCAGCCAGCAACCAAGTGACTATACTCAGTCTCCAGGTATGTGTAATGAGAAATTGTCTCAGTCTCAAGGTATGAAACTATCTTTTGCACAACAAGCCTTTAATAACCAGCAATATTATTCCACTCTGGCGATGTTACAAAAAATAAATACAACATCAGTAACTAGATCATCTCTAGAGGCTAAAGCACTATTAAAAACCCGTCAGTGGGATGATGCGAGCAAAGTGTATAACCAACTAATGGACACGTGCCTCAGAGGCAAAGCTGCACACGGGTTAGGTTTGATTTCAGCGTATCAGAAAAACTACCAACAGGCTGGAAAGTGGTTACGTTTGGCTGTTGACTTAGAGCCTGATGATTCAGCTATTCGTAACGACTACGGATTTTTCCTACTGCTAAACAATGGTACGGATGCCGCGAAAAAAGAGTTTCTCACCGCGCTAGAACTTAATCCCGATAATCACCATTCTGCCAAAAATCTATGGCTAGCATTATCACGAGATAATGATCGTAAAGCAGCACAAAGTCTCACTAAGCGATACGGCTGGGGATATAAAGAAAACCTAGAACTGACTACTGCATTGCGTAGCTTTAGTCCATTGAGCATCAAGGAGTCGGAACAATGAAAGCACTTTTTCTTTTAGGTATTACCATTGGTTACTCATGCATCAGTTTAGCGCAGCAGTTACCCTCTAAACACCAAAAAGGTGAGGAAATAACGGTTCAATACACCCGTATCTGGTTGGAAATTCAACGTGAGAATATGCTCGCAACCAGTCATAAAGACGCCCTAACACCAGAAGTTAGCAAAGCAGTGCAAGAACGTGTCGAAGCGTCCTTTTCCCACGCTATTCCGGAAAAATTTATTAAGAACGATTTCGGGGAGTAATACTCATGCGACGCTATCAGTCAGGCGCTTTAACTTTATGGCTCGCAACTGCTCTGCTCAGTTTGGTTATCTTTACTTCTGTCGCTATTGATACTGCACGACTTGCTTTCCAGCGTCAGCAATTACAATCAATCGCCGATCTTTCTGCTTCAGAAATTGGTCTGAACAATCCCTATTTCATCCAACCTGAAGCAGTTGAAAACTGGGAGGCTATATTGACTGATAAGTATCAGCAACAAGTCGATGATATTGTTATTCAAAATGGTTATGCCTTGATTCAGGATAACCGTTGGATTTTTAATCCGAGCCCCAGCGCGGCTACAGATGGTTACCCGGCCACTAAAGTTGTGGCCACAAAAACCGTCCCACAAAGTATGATTGCTGGTGGCCTTTTCAACGACAATCAAATTACCTTGATGGCAGAATCTGCCATACAAAAAGCAGGAATCATCAGTTTTGGGATTGGTAGTAAAACTCTCGAAACAACAGAAAGTAGCATTTTAAATGGTTTGCTCAGTGGGTTACTAGGCATCGATATCAACTTAACTGCGGCCAGTTATCAAGGGTTAGCCAACACCTCATTAAAACTTGGTTCAGTGTTAGATACACTGGCACTAGACTTAGGTTTGGGATCACCTCAGGAAGTGCTAGAAAGTGATATTTCACTCTTAACCGTACTTGATACTTACCTCAATATACTTGACAGAGGGGATTCATCCACAGATGGCCTGAACGTCATAATAGACCAACTTGTTCTTGCTACTGCCATTCCAGATATCGTTCTTGGTGACATCTTAAAACTCACTGAAACTAGTACTCAAGGAGCAGCGCTTGAGACTTCTCTTAACGCACTTAAATTAATTAAAGCCACGATATTCGCTTCTAATAAAGAGCATTTCGTCGATATCCCCGATCTTTCGGTTGTTATCCCTAGTGTTACCAGTATCGAACTCAGGACGCAAATTATCGAGGCACCACAATACACCATTGCAACGTTACCGATAAGTGAAAACGCTCCGCCCAGTGTTAGCAACTCACAAATCGAATTACAGCTCGCGGCAGATCTTGATTTGGTCGATGATATTACAGGCGCTTTATCTACTCTCACCCCTACAGGTATTGATATTTCTCCGCTTGTTATTAATGTTAGCGCAACTAAAGCTACGGCGACTTTAACTCATCTGGATCTTAACCAAGATAACCCAGAAGCAGAATTTCTTATCCAAGATTCGTTATTAACTATGGATGCCGATCCAATTGAAATTAGTATCGATTTGCCTCTATTTTCTGCAATAGAAATAACAATAAACATAGACATAGAAGATAATAGAGACTGGTCAGCTACTCATATTGCTTTGGATGAGCTACCTTACTCTTCAGAAGAGAGCGACAATATTTTAGCCGATTCAGGGCGTGCATTTACCACAGCTATCAATCTAGATATTGACGCTCCACTTGGTTTAGGCTATCTACTCACGCCTATTAGCAATGCGTTAAGCCCAGCTATCTCGAGTTTACTCACTGCTATTTTAGGGCAAGCATTGTTGCCAACCCTACAAGCTTTAGGTGTTCCTTTAGGCGGTGCGGATTTATGGGTTGATTCAGTTCAAGCGTCATCACATGGTTTGATTCTTTGACGGTTTTTATAATTTGCACTAGCAATTTTGACCACCGAGTTCAGTGGACATTCCGCACATTTAAAACCTACGTTCGTTAGGGAGCTTATTTAATCCGTGTGATGATGCAGTTGACTAGTGGGTGCGTCATTATGGTGCCGGGGCATCGGTGATTTGATAATGACGTGTCACGTTCTTGGAGATTTCACCCCATTCCGATCTTTTAACTCGACGCTGGTGTGTGTCGAATGCTTCTCGGTTAGTGAACTCTTCATACACTTCAAAGCGATTAGGTTGAAGCGTACTTTGACTGACTCGAAACACTATACAGCCAGGCTCCGCCAGTGTGAGTTCTTTATGCTTAGCTAAGGCTTGGGTGACTGTTTCTAGGGCGTTGTCTGGCACTAGAATATGACCTTGTAGAATTACTTTACTCATTATTACGTCCATTTAACTTTATCTATTACGAGCATTATCTATTAGATAGAAGCTTTATCCATTGCCAATATAATCACATTTTGATGTTGTGACGTACAGATCAATGTGGGGTATAAAACGATCATCTTCAACATATCGGTTGTTACGTGGTAACTTTAGTGGGTGGGATAAAGTAAATATTTGGAACTAAATCCGTGCTGGTCCGGTCTATTAATACGTATCATGGAACTGTATTGATACTGAAATGAATATGTCATTTGAGAGAGCTAACCTTAAATTCGAATAACGGCTCATGGTATGAAACTGAACCATAGTTGATATCTAGGTCTAACTTTGATGCAAATGGTACTAAGAATTCCATATATTTCGTGACCTGTATCATTGATCTAGCCATCAAACACCGTTAGATTCGAATAGTTGGCAATAAAAATAGCTCAAGAAGAGCAGTTAAATGAAAAGGAAATATCCCATATGAAAAAAATGAGAAGAGCACAACTTCATCGCGTTCGTATCCAATATTGGAAAGACACGTCAAAAGAAGCGGCAAAGAAATAAGCTTTAAATCGTAAAGCTATCAAGTCAAAAAGCTGAAAAGCTTAAGTATAATGAAAAATGCAACAAACCGGTTTCATTAGTTCTCCCAAGGACCTTAATCTGGTTGGTGACTAAAGAAATCACTCTACAAAGAGCTGACAGGCATTAAGTACAATGCATCCAGTGTCAGCTCATTAATACCCCTCTTAGCTCATCTTTACTCCACTTTAGTTCTTCTTAGTTAAAACGACCCTCTAGCTCTTTTTATGATCTAAACGGTAAGGCTAATTAACTGGATGTATTGCTAATACCCATCGTCGTAGGTATTTGGTCACCCTCGCTTGTTGAAAGGCTTGATAACTTCGTTAGAAATTGTGGTGTAGGATAATAACTTACCGAAAATGTCTGCCTGGCCCTAAAGCCTTTGCCTGCGATAATTATGATCACTTATTTGCTGTGATTGGGAAAACAAAAAAGCTCCTGATTTCTCAGAAGCTTTGATTTTGATTTGGATATCTGACGTGGTGATTTACTCAGGAGTGATATCGTTAACGTCAGGAGAGCTCTCTCTAACGTTGGAACAGCCCCTTCAAACTCACATCATCCGTTCTGTTTAGCTTTAGGCTCAGTAGATAACCGCTAACACCAATCAATACATAAATACCTAAAGATAAAACTGGAGCTTCTGCAATTGCGCTGAACGGATTACTCGCCATCAGCACGTTGATTGGTAGCGAAGCGATGAGAGATAGGAAGTCATTGATGCCATAAAATCCAAACACGGCAACAGAGAGAAACTTAATCGCATAGCTTGAGATAAAAATCACAAGCAATGGTGAATTAACCAACTGTGAAATAGCCAGAGTAACCGTTGCCAATGGTAATAGAACCAGTGCAACTAACATCATTCTTCCAAAGAACACGAGCCAGTTGCTTAACACATAAAACAGAGACTGCTGCTCGACGAGCAGCGCTAATTGCTGTTGGCTTGAAATGTTCAGTATCCAAAGCAGGAAATCGGCGAATAGCACTAATAGCGCACAGAGAGCCGGAATAACCACTAAACCGAAGCCTAGCTTCACTCCGTGAGTCATTGCATTGGATACTGGCATACTTCTCCAAAACATCGAACTGCCTTCTTGACGCTCTTTACGCAGCGTTTTAGGGATGTAAAGCGTCGATAGGATCAGAGAAATAAGGCCCGCGCCAAAGTAGATCACTGAGTTGAGGTCTTGTGCGAACTCTCTGTGGATGTCACTAACGTCGCCATTGACTTCCATTTGAAAGAAAAAATCGTGTTGCGCCTGGCCGCTAAAGAACAGGCTAACGAACAGCAACAAACCACATAATGCGACAAACAGAGGTAAACGAGTGTTAATCTTGTGCTCGATAAGCTCTTTTTCTAGCATGTAAAAACTTGGATGCATTATGCCTTCTCCGTCTGTGTTGCAAGGAATAGGTCAGCGAGACCCACGTTGTAGATGTTTCCTAATGATTCAACCAGTTCTTTGTATTGACCTTCTAATAACCACTTAGTGGTCCCTAGGCCCGGTTGTGAGGTCAATGGATTGAGCTTCTGGATCTCGTTTGAATGGCTGTTGGCGACTTCGATAATGAAATAGTCGTTTTCGATGTCTTCCATGCTCTTTTGCAGCACACAATGGCCTTGCTTCAAAATCAGCACATCCGTTAATAGGTGTTCAATTTCTGAAACCTCATGGCTAGCAATGATCATGGCGCGATCGCCATCGTGGAACCACTCTAAAAGGTGGCGATAAAAAGTATCGCGGTACAGCAAATCTAGGCCAAGTGTAGGCTCATCTAAGATCAACACTTGAGTGTCAGTCGCGATGATGATCGCAAGGTGAAGTTGTACTTTCATTCCCTTAGAAAGCTGCTTGATAGTCGAAGAGAGCTTGATGTTGGTGCTGCTTAATGTCTGCTCTGCTTTTTGTTTATTGAAGCTAGGGTGTACACCTTGGGTATATCGAAGTAGTTGCTTAACGGTCATCCACTCGGGTAACACGTTAACGTCTGAGATGTACGACAAGTGCTGCATGAGTTCTGCATGCTGGTGGATAGGGTGATAGCCGTTAACCTCTATCTCACCTTGATAGCTGTGTCCGCCAAGCAGTGATTTGATCAGAGTTGATTTACCCGCGCCATTGTGGCCCAGCAAACCAAGCACTTGCCCCGGTTTTAACTCAAAGCTGATGTTCTCGACACCCACTTGATTTGAATAGGTTTTGGTTACGTTTTTCACGGAAAGTAACGTACTCATGACTTGTCCTTTATATGTTGTGCTAGCTGTTTCACGAGTTCTTCGACACTCATATCAATGATGCCTAGCGTCTCAGCGATGGCTGGGATCTGTGTGTTGATAAATGACTGATGTGCAGACTCTTTCAATTTTTGAACTGCCCCCTCGGCTACATACATGCCTTGGCCGCGTTTTTTCTCTACTAACCCTTCATCAACCAGTAACTGGTAGCTTTTCATGACGGTGAGGTGGTTGATCTTTAGATCAGCGGCAACCGTACGCACAGAGGGTAATGCTTGTTGCTCTAACCAAACACCTTGAAGAATTTGGTCACTGATCTTTGTCGCAAGCTGCCTAAAGATCGGTTGGTCGTCTTTCCATTTGGTCATAATTAACACTACATGGTGATATACATGAGTATAACACTAAACTATTTGTTCAAATTGGCAATGTTTTTATGAAAATGGACAGAGTATTTTAATGGTTGGATAAAACGTTTTGCGGAAAGGTGGGACTTGAAGCCTACATCCTTGTGGGCTCTAAATCGGTCTTATGAGCGATAACTATTTTAATAGAAAAGGGGCGGCATCAATACTCAAATAGGGTCAGAGGTTATCTCCTTTGAATTATTGGGTCTGCTATACAGGTAGCCTTGATGTAAGTTGTAGCCGAGTTGACATAAGATGTATTGTTGTCTGCGGGTTTCTACACCTTCATAAATCATAGTGATGTTTGATAAGCGACCTATTTCCGAGATGTTTAGCAATACACCTTGATGATGCTCACCTGATTCGATGTCTTTAACAAAACAACGGTCCAGTTTTAGGTAGCGAGGAGAGATAATACTAATGATTTCGATATTGTTATTGCCAGTGCCAAAGTCGTCCAACGCAATGGTTATACCAAGTTCTTTAACTTCTTTGATGTTGTCGATGACCTCACAGCCATAACCAATGTTCGAGTACTCAGTAATTTCTACGACAAACTCATTTGCTTCTAATGCTAATAAATGTTTTCTGAGTTTTTCAAAATTAGATCCTACCAAAGCACTCGGACATACATTGACACCATAGATCTCATGGTTGTTATTTAACTTAGCGTTTTTGACCGTTTCAATGATTAAAATAGTATGAAAAGTCAATAAATTGGTACGTCTCATAGTGTTGATGAAGCTCAGGACGCCAACGTTATGAACTCTCGACAACAACTCGTAGTATAAAACGGTGTTGTCTTTTGTGTTGATTATTGGCTCTTCCTCAAAGGAGATATGTCTCCAACGATACATGTAAGTGATAAAGCCTAAAATGTAAGAGCGATACAGTAGTGTGGCGAGCATCAGAGCAAGTGCAGCCCACAATTCAACAACATTGTCACTGTAGAACGTGATGGATGCGCCAGTTGAAAGTGAGGTTTGATAAATAGGCTGATTGCTTTCGCCAAGGTTCAAGATATCGTTATCATTTTTTTGGATAGAGACTGAATCGACGAGCAGCGGTAACAATGAATTTTTGTACCGAGCTTCAATAGGACGTTTAGAAATCCGCACAGTAAGGTCAATATTATGTTCGTGATCGGCGAAATGTGAGTACGAGAAATCTGCACTGTTGTAAAAATCGTCAATTTGATCGAGCTTTACCATTTCCGAGCGTGTTTTAGAGATATAACAGGAACGATAAGGTGTTGTCAGGAGCACCGAATCAATGTTGAGAGAGTGCCTTAACGCGTGCACCGACACTTGGCTACCACAGCCGTAGTTCATGACTTCTTCCGCTATCAGCTTTGTGTTCTCGCTATATTCGCTTGCAATCTTCGTCGTATAAAGGATCTGGAAAAAGTAGATAGCAAATAGAAAAAATGAAGAAATAGTGACGACGGTTATCAACGCTTTGATCAAATCCTTCTGATAGGTGTTGATCATCAGCTTTAATAGTTCGATATGGTTGGGTTTGAATGGGGTGATGTTGTGCTTTGGTGCTATGCAGTTTTCTGATCTTTTATCTAAATCTATAAAGTAGCCTACCTTGTATAGATTTGAGATAAGTTCGCTATTACTATTTATTTTTGCTTTATTACACAGGTTTCGATACTTCTTTCTAATCGAAGCAATAATATTTTTTAAGGCGTATAAGCTGAACTCTTCATCAAAGTGTAATTTAAAGGATTCTTCAACATCTCGTGCAGACTGAGGGTTTGATATTGATGAATTTTCGATAAGGTACTTAAAAACAAAACTCTCTTTACTATTGAGTCTTTCCTCTGATATTTTCTTGCTGTTTATTTTTATATAGATTTTCTCTTCGTTATAAATTAGTTGCAAGCTCTCATCGTTTTTATTTATGTTGAAAGAACAGTGCATAACTCAACTCCTAAGTAATACTTACTATTTATATGATTGATATTTAATAACTAGGACTTTTATTCACACCAAGACTTTTTAAATAACACAACTAAAATGTCACTATTTTTCTTAAAATGTTGATACTAATCTCAGAATTTTTACCTTAATGAAAATCTGTGAAGATGCCCACTCAAAGCTTGAATTTATAAATGAAAGTCCATGATTTACAAGAGGTAAAGAGGATTTATCCGTCTATTTTGGTATTTATCCATTTCCAAGGCTGTATCTTATGGCTTCCATATCGAAATTCAGAGTGTTCTAATTAATTTTTTGTCTTTGTTTTTTCTATTGATATGTAATAACGGTAATATTTTTATAAATAAAATAGGATAGTTGATTTTTATATATAGTTAATACAACTCATCTGTTTATTTAAATACAGTGTCGAATCGGTGATAAATATTAATTTTTTATTGTGTGGTCGTTATTGTATTTAGGTCATGGTTTTTTGGTAATTAAATCTATTGGATGATTGTTGACGTTGTATACTTATTATCGTCTAAAGTGATTTTTAGTTACTTTAGACTTTTTTCTAATTATTAATTAAATAGGAAAGTTAACAATTGAGTTGATTGCTAAACGAGCGATATCGTTTTAGGTATATGAATCTTGTCAGTTTATCTAATCAATTAATAATTTTGATATTAATTATTGGTAAATTTAAAAACGTTAGTATGTGTATCCTGTTATTCTGGAGTATTAAGGATAAATTAAACTTAAGTGTTATGACCGCTTGGAACGATGAAGGCCATAAATAGCGTGGTCAACGATGCGACCATTCAAGTTTTCGTCACGAGTTATGATGCCTTCTAATGTGAAATGTAAGCGCTCACAAACCTTGCGACTACTGTGATTACCTGTTGCCGCTGATATCTCGACCTTTTCCATATCTAACTTATTGAAAGCAATATCAATCAGCTTCTCGACCACACGAGTAACAATCCCTTTTCCTTGATAAGGTTCAGATAGCCAATAGCCTATCGTGACTTTCTGCTTGTTGTGGTCAATGGTGTTGAAGCTACAGTTACCGACGATATTATCTTTATACACAATCGCACAGGTCATGCTCTGGCCTTCTGCGTAATCGTGCAGCGAACGTTGGATGAAGATCCTAAAATCTTGCTCGGTTTTACAATGTGGCGGCCACGCAAGCCATTGGCTTAGGTACTCATTCTGGCTTTGTGAGATGTCCGCGTAATGAGAAGCGAAGCTCTCTTCAACCAATGCGATGGATAGTTCGTTATCGATAACTGCTTTAAACATGTCTTTCCTTTTCTTATGATTGCTGATTTTTGTCAACCTTGGTCGGTAGGATATAGTGCTGCATGATTTTTAATATGCAATACATTGTGGCACGAATTTTTTGTCATACGTTAAATCTATCACGAAACTCATTAAACCTTACAATAGTTGTGTATATAATCATTAACTATGCATTAGTATTGGCAGATTAAATATATAAAAACTATAAAAATTCTAGGCTTAATTAATGAATCAACATTGCCAGGACGTAACCGTAGACTTAAGGAAGGCTCTATTTGGTATTGCTAAGGCGCTTGATAACGTCGGTTTTGAAAGCAAAAATCATGGACAAAGAGTTGGTTACATAGCGTATCGATGCGCTCTGAGTGTCGGGTGGGAAGAGGAGCAGGCGCAACTTGCATTCTCGTTGGGGTTAATTCACGACTGCGGCGTATCGCAAATTGATGAACACCTCAGTTTGACCTCTGGTTTCGTGCCAGACTCAAGTTACCACCATTGCCAAAAGGGTTATCAAATTCTAAAAGAGTGCCCAGTTCTTTCTATATTCGCTAAGCCGGTGCTTTATCATCATACTCCTTGGGTTGAGCTTAAGGCGATGCCTATCAGTGAGTTAGAAAAGGAATTGGCCGCTATTGTGATGCTGGCCGATAGGGTGGACTACCTTTACGGCATCACCTCTTCTGATCGTTATGGGAACCTAACCCCAGATGGTAAGTCAATCATCATTGAGCGTTTGACTGAGCAAGCGGGTGAGATGTTCGAGACCAACCTTGTACAACACATGTGTGAGTTGGTCGATCTGGATGATTTCTGGTTTTCGATGGAGATCCCTTACATTGAAAACATGCGGGATAACTTTGAGCCCTTGCCATTCTTCTCCCAGAAAATGTCATTGAATGAGACGGTTGCCTTTGCTGAGTTTATTGCCAATGTCGTTGATACAAAGAGTTCATTTACCTTTAGGCACTCTTTGAAAGTCGGACAGCTTTCTGAGTATTTAGCAAAACAACTGGGTTACTCACACACAACTCAGCGAAAACTTTATCTGGCAGGTTTGGTTCACGATATAGGTAAGCTGCAAACACCAAATGAGATTCTTCATAAATATGATTTGCTGACAGACGAAGAGTATTGCTGTATTAAGCGACATGCAACGGACACTCGATTTGCGTTACAGGAATTATTTAGCTCGCCCCAGATCTGTCAGTGGGCATCAAACCATCATGAAAGATTGGATGGTTCTGGTTATCCGATGGGAAAAACAGCTGAACAATTGGATCAACCCAGTCGGATTATTGCGGTAGTGGATGTGTTCCAAGCGCTAACTCAGTCTCGTCCTTACCGACAGGGCATGACATTAGAAGAGTCTTTAAACATGTTGGCTGACCTTGTTGAAAATCATAAGTTGGATCGAGAAGTGTTTGAGTGCCTAAAAAAACACTCGGAATACTGCTTTGAATTATCAACAGATAAAAGAATGTACGCGTTTTAGCGTTAGCGAGTACTTTTAGGGTGTGATGTCTTAAACCAATTTAGATGTAAATGACTCATAAGAAACAGAAAGCGATAGCCGAGGCTATCGCTTTTTTAATGGGGGTCTTATCAGATCAATATCAGGATCGTTAGAGCAAGGTTAGTATCGTTTTAAGATCTCGATGATCGCTTGCGCTGTTTCCGCGGCGATAATGGCATCTATGTCATCATCATTTTGGAACAACTCTGATAGTGCCATAATAGTCTGGATATGGCTGTCTGAATCCATTGCCGCCAGAGTAATGGAAAGGTAAACGTCTCCGTTGTCTTCTGACTCTAAATCAACACCGTGTTTAAATACCGTCACTTGCAGTGATGCTTCGTTCACGCCATCTTCAGGGCGAGCATGAGGCATCGCAATCTTTGGCGCTAGAACATAATACGCGCCAATATCTTTGTGCTTTTGCTTGATAGCTTCAACATAGCTAGCTTCGATTTTGTTGCTTGCTAGCAATGTTGAACATGTTACATCAATTGCTGCATCAACGGTTAGATTCTCTTCAGAGTTGATTATAACGCCTTGGTTACCAATTAAATCGAATAAGCTCATGAAACAATCCATCCAAGGATAAGACCAACCACACCGAAGTCGAAGTCAGCAAATGTTGTTGCCTCAAGACCTAGGCCACCTAGAACTGGAAGCAGTAGCATAGGTAGGAAAGAGATACACAGACCTTGCGTGAATGAACCTAGAATTGCACCACGTAGACCACCTGTTGCGTTACCGTAAACACCAGCAGCGCCACCGACGAAGAAGTGAGGAACAACGCCCGCTACAATGATTGTCCAACCAAGCGCGCCTTGAACTGCCATTGCTAGTAGGCCAGCAGCGAAAGAACATAAGAAGCCGATAAGTACCGCGTTTGGCGCTACAGGGAATACCATAGGGCAATCAAGAGCAGGTTTTGCGCCCGGTACGAGTTTGTCAGAGATACCTTTGAATGCAGGTACTATTTCAGCAATCAGCATCTTCACACCTTGCAGTACGATGTAAACACCACCGGCAAACACAAGAGACTGCATGAAGGTAAATACAACCCAGTTTTGACCATTTGATATTGTTTCTACAAACTCACCGCCAGCAATAATTGATGCAAGCAAGAAGAAGACAGCCATTGTTGTTGCTACTGCAACTGGCGTATCACGTAAGAACATCAGACTTTTTGGAACTTGGATGTCTTCCGTTGTTTTCGATGTGTCGCCGAACTTACTGCCAATGAAACCCGATACGATGTAAGAAAGGGTAGAGAAGTGACCAATAGCTAGTTGATCGGTCCCCATAACTTTTTCAGTGTACTTTTGTCCTAAAGCTGGCATCAAAACCATCAGTGTGCCCACAATGATCGAGCCGATAGCTACTAGAGCAGTGCCTTCAATGTTTGCTGTAGACAAAATTACGGCTACTAGCATAGACATGAACATTGTGTGGTGACCCGTTAAGAAAATATATTTTAAAGGAGTAATACGAGCCAATAAAATATTCACAACGAATGCGAAGAACATAATTAGAGCCATTTCATAACCGAATGCTTCTTGTGCTAATGCAACAATTGCTTCGTTATTTGGAATAACACCACTTACGCCGAATGCTTCAGTAAATACAACCGAAAAGTTATTTAGTGCGCCAACAAGAGCGCCAGCACCAAAACCTAAAATTAGGAAACCCATTATGGTTTTAATGGTGCCTTTAAGAATAGTAGAAATATCCGATTTTTGTGCAACAAGGCCAATGAAAGCAATTAACCCTACCATGATCGCTGGCTCTTTTAATAAGCCGAGCATGAATTCGAAAAAGTTTTGCATAATTTTGACCTTACATGAAAGTTTTTAGTTGTTCTTCGATTGATGCTTTGTCAAAAATATTTTTAAGGCTGATGATGTTTTCTTTACCAGCGTCTTTTAGTTGGTTTGCAACGTCTGTTGCTGCTACCCAAATGTCGGCATGGCTTGATGCAGCAGAGGATAGATCTTCGTGATCAACTTCTGCTTCAAAACCAATTTTCTTAGCGACTTCTTTCACTGCCATTTCCATCATTAGAGAAGTACCAAGGCCGTTACCGCAAACTACAAGAATCTTTTTCATAATATTTGTCTCAATTGGATTTTAGGGGTTGAGAACTTCGTTCTCTTATTGTGTGAGAGCATAGTAATGGAAATATTGGGATTTCAATAAGATCTCCATCACAAAGCTAAAATGAGATTGTGATGGAGATCTATTAATATTACATCGAAAATTCAGAGTGGGATCTTGATCAAACTTACTTCTCACTCGAATATGCAACGTATATTTATAGGGAAAGGGGGGTATTAATTAATTTTTCGCTAGGATATAAATATTTTTAGGTTCTTTTTTAGAAAATGGGTAATTAGTCGTATCGACCGTAATCGGTAAGCATTTTCTTAAGCATGCTATTAACGTCTTTGGTCTTTTTACTTCTTTTTGTTAATTGGCTAAGTGAGGTTGGTTTTGGAGTTTCAGTTTTTTCACTATCTATATCTTCAAGTTTGTCTTTCATTTTTTGCACTGCGGGTAAGAGCATGCGAATTTCTTCATTATTAGCATTCGTCAGTACAACAATATTTTCAGATTCGACTTGGGTGATAGTAAGAATACCGTGTTTTACAGATTCAACTTGTTCACCAATCATAATTGACTCAGGTGCAACAGAGCGATCGGTAAGTTGGCCTGTACGTAACTTCGCCGCACTAATAGCGCGGATATTTCCGGTGTTTTCAAACGCGACAATAACAGTGTAGGTATTATAATATTCAACGACTGTCACATAGCCGTGTCTATTTGTTTTGAACCTAGCTCCATTGTTCATGTCGTGCGGAGCTTCCATTTTCTTCACGTGTTTCCTCTCTTTGTTTTGATGGCCGTTATATCTAATCAGCTCTAATTTTTATAGATAATGAATGGGTAAGATAATACAAAGTATATACGCATCTAAACTTAAGATGAATCTTGAAGTGGCGGTAAATGATGCACAACACAGAAAAGGGGGGAATAATTACACAAAATTAACTGCACAATTAATCTGCTCGCTACAAGGGTTAAACATATCGCGCTCATTTCATAAACCTTATTTACAAGTGACTCTTAGGTGGCTTTTGTTGTGTGATTTATCAATAAGTGTAGGTAAATATGTGATGAAATCGACATTGATAGGAGTTTTATAAATTATTGATTTAATGAATGTTTACTGGTTACGTTGGTTTTTGTTAGAACACCACCTTCAAAAAATAAAATAGGTAAATATAATGAAAAAACTAGTCAGTTTGCTGCTCGTTGCAGTATCGCTTGGGCTTTCCGGCTGTGCAACCGTATTAACTGCGGAACAAAGTGCGCCGCAATTGAGTGTGGTTCCACAAGAAAAAGCGCTGACTATTGCTGTTATTGATAAGCGTCCATACGTTTTAGAACAAGATAAAGAACCAAAGTTTGAGGGAATCATTCGCAGTTCATTGGGGATACCTTATTCATACAATACGGCGACTCAGCAACCAATGTCTCAGTTTTTGACGGATAGGCTCGTTGCAGGCTTAAAGAAGCAGCAAGTGACGGTGGACTCAGTCGAGACGACACCAAACGAAGACATAACTAAAGTCGTTGAGCAGATGAAAGCGTTCGACAATAAATCTATGATGTTCGTTTTGAATGAATGGAAGTATGATTTCCACGCGTTCACAGACAATTCTTGGTACAACGTCAATGTGATTATTTATGATGAAGCCGGTAAGAAGTTACTGAGTAAAAACTTTCAAGGTGAGAATGATGTTCCGGATGGCGGCGCGATTATCAATGAGATGCAGCTTATCTACAAACAGCGTTTTGAAGAAATCTTCCAAGATGTTGAAGTAAAAAGTGCTTTGCTAAACTAGTTACTGGTGCTCCTATTCTAGAAAAGCCACGTGCTGTGGCTTTTTAGCTAAATCATAGATCTAGTTAACTTATTTTTAACTGTCACGGTAGATCTCTCCGATAAGCACTCCGTTTTGCACGATTCTTAACCGCGCGAACGTTTGCGTTAAAAAATGTGATGAAAGTCTCACTTAACTGTTTATACTTCTCTTCCGGTTTTAAGCCGGTGCTTAGCCAATACAAGCCGTCACATGGATATGTGAATGACCCCACGGACCGGACCAGCTGCGTTCCACTGCTTGTATAAGGTGATTCTTACATGAACAACTCGTTGTTACATTCGCTAACTCTGTTAGCTCCTTCATCGCGTAGCGTGTTGCTTGCGGTTCTTTGTCCTGCTCCTTTGATGTCATTTGCTTGGCTCATGCTCTCTCTATAAGGATTACTAGGACACATTATGAATATTCTATTTGGTTTTGTCGGTGTTATTGCACTGATTGCTTGCGCGTACCTGCTATCTGAAAGTCGCTCTTCGATTAACTGGAAAACAGTGTCTCGTGCATTGTTACTTCAAATCGGTTTCGCTGCCTTAGTATTGTATTTTCCGTGGGGACAGTTGGCGCTAACAAGCCTAAGTAATGGCGTTTCAAGCCTACTTGGTTTTGCAGACGCTGGTATTGCTTTCCTTTTCGGTGACCTTGCTACTGATGGCTTCATTTTCGCAGTTCGCGTACTTCCAATCATCATTTTCTTTAGTGCTTTAATCTCTGCACTTTATTACTTAGGCGTCATGCAAAAAGTGATTCAAATCTTGGGCGGAGCGGTGCAAAAACTGCTGGGCACAAGTAAAGCCGAATCTTTGGTTGCAACCGGTAATATCTTCCTTTCTCAGGGTGAGTCTCCTCTTCTTATTCGTCCTTTTTTAAAATCTATGACTCGTTCCGAGCTGTTTGCTGTTATGGCGGGCGGTATGGCGTCGGTAGCGGGTAGTGTTCTCGGTGGTTACGCTGGCCTTGGCGTTGAACTTAAGTACCTTATCGCAGCAAGCTTTATGGCGGCTCCAGGCAGTTTGTTAATGGCGAAGATCATTGTACCTGAACGCGACATTCCCAGTGACTACGAGCATATTGAGCTAGATAAAGCTGACCAAAGCAACGTGATTGATGCATTGGCAAGCGGCGCGATGAATGGTATGAAAGTCGCAGTGGCTGTTGGTACTATGTTGATTGCATTCGTTAGTGTGATTGCCATGGTAAACACTGGCCTAGAGAGTCTAGGTGAAACGTTCGGTTTTGCGGGCATTACTCTACAAGCTATCTTCGGCTACCTGTTCTCTCCATTAGCATGGCTGATTGGTATCCCGAGTGATGAAGTGTTGATGGCGGGTTCTTACATCGGTCAGAAGATCGTAATGAACGAGTTTGTTGCTTTCATCGACTTCATTGAGAACAAAGCGCTGTTATCTGAACACAGCCAAGTGATTGTGACATTTGCTCTGTGTGGCTTCGCTAACATTGGCTCTATCGCGATTCAGCTGGGTTCTATCGGTGTGATGGCGCCAGAGCGTCGTGCTGAAGTAGCTAATCTAGGTTTGAAAGCGGTAGTTGCTGGTACGCTAGCAAACCTGATGAGTGCATGTTTAGCGGGTATTTTCATCCTGCTTTAAGCTAGATTCAGTAAAAGCGGATACCTTGCTAACGGAGTTAACGTAAGAAGGGTGTCCGCTTTTTTGTGCCTGCTCGTTAAGTTGATTCAGATTCAAACTACCACTTTCATTGCTCTGCAGTGTATAAGGTTCACTCGGAAGAGTAATAGAGCAAGTCTCTCTTATCCTATATACTTGAATATCATTCGGTTTCGACTAAGCAGATCCGCTTTCGACGAAGAATAATGGCAACCAGGTTCAATAAATCAAAGGTCTTCCCATGAACATGCGCGTTCTCATTGGTCTTATCACCGCCTTTATCGGCTTGTTTGCGATGGTTTATCTCATTGCCGGTGGTACTCAGTTTCCTATTTCTCAGTGGCCGCAAGAGGCTTATCTCGGTTTGGTGTTTAGCGTCGTGTGGGGCACTGGCGTTGCGGCGTCGGTGGCGTATTTTTTCTCGGCATTGGTGTTTGTGACTATTGCCGTGGTTTGCTATGCAATTGGTTATAAAATCGGTGGACTCTTCTTTTCAAGTTCTAAAGCTTAATATCATTAAGGTATGCGGATGTTCACTGACGTGGGACTGATTTGAATGCACTGGCGCGACCGTTTTAAGGTGTACTGGTATCACCGAAAGCAAACCAATCGTTGGCAAGGGGATAAGGCAAAGTCCTTAGGCTGGACGAGCGAAGAGAGCCAATTATGTCGCTTCGAAGTCATCGTACGCTCGGCCGACTTTGATAAGAAGAGTGTTTTGGATATGGGTTGTGGTTATGGGGAGTTGTTTGAACTGCTCAACAATATCTATCGTATCCAATCGTACACAGGCGTTGACCAACACGCCGATTTTCTTAAAAAGGCCAAGCAAAATTACACCGAAGCTTGCTGCCAGTTCATCGCGGGTGACATGAGTAAGATGAACCTAGAAGCGCACGATGTGGTTATCGCCAGTGGCTCATTGAATTATATCTCTCGCGATTCCGACTATCTGACGAATATGATTACTCGTATGTTTGGGCTAGCGAATCAGACCGTGATTTTTAATCTGCTCAATTCAAGCCAATATCCTTCGCGCAATACCCTGATGAGTTATCACCCTCAAGGTGTCTATCGCTTCTGTAAAACGCTGTGTGATGATGTTTCCTTGATAGAAGGCTATGCCGAAGGGGATTTCACGATAGTGATGAACAAAGTCGCCTCTGAAGCCCGATGAACGGCTATTCTTGGTTTTTATTCTATGTTGATGCAACAGACACAAATAAGCCGCAGGCCTCGAAAGGTATGCGGCTTTTTAGATTCTGTAGATAAACCTTGGAGTTTCTATTTACTTAATGGCTGCTTTCTACTAACCCATACGGAATCTTAGTAAACACCTTAGGGTTGCCTTTTAGCGTCGGTGCTTCATTCACTTGTTGCCAATCGAGCAGCATGATCGCCAGCACGTTGCGGTGCTCACCGTACTCAAGGTCAAAGTCACCAGTGATAGAAGGGATCATCCCATGCTTCTTGTTAATAGAGGCTTGGATCGCGAGTCGAGTTTTTTCTACAACTGGGTCACCTTCTAAGTCCGCAAGCAAAAAGGTCAATCCAACCTCTGCAATTACATCTTCTTTTGCACGCAGCAGAATCGTATCGATGTTCTCTCTGAAGTAATCGTAGATCCATTGATGCTCTTGCTCGCTAACTTTGTGTTGGTAGTATTCCGAATCACCGAAGATCACATGTGTCATACCATAGATCTTATTACCGTATTGCTGGCTTGAAAGCTTCTTGTCTTTGTCGTCTGGGTACGCTTTTTTGAACGTGTCGACGAATTTATCAACGACATCCTGCTCTCCCAGTTGGCGCAGCCAATAAACCTGATTAGCCAGTTGAGCAGCCCACGCTTTCACCATGTCTTCATTGGTCACGTATCGTGAGAAGTCATAGCGACGAATGATTTCACGCAGCTTGGCATCGTTCTTGTGTTCTAAACCGTACTCATTTGCACGTGCCATAGAGCCGAGAAGGTCCACACCAAGATATAGGTACTCGGGCATGTGTTGGGTGACGTTGTAGCGCCGGGCACTGCGCTCATCGTTGTCGTCAATATAAGAGGCAACACGCTGCTTTGAGTAAAGTACAATCTGTTCCATGGTGTGAACGTCATTAGACAAGCGGTTTAGTTTACTCGCAACACGCGCCATATCACTCCAAACGGCGGCAGCATATCTATCGTCTAATGTTTGTCGATACATCCGTAACCCATAGTGGCCTTCCTTGAAGGCGGGCAGAGTATAAAGTTGGCTTTCGTAGGTGGTACGAATGAGGTCTGCGGATTGTTTGAAAAGTGGTTCATGAGAGCGAAGCTCATTGGCTTGTGATTGAATACTCGGTACGTTTTCTTTTTGAGAATTGTCCTCTGCATAAATAGTAAAAGCAACTGATAGCAATGTGCATAGTAGTATAATTTTTAGCTTCATACGTAAGGTACCAAGTAATTAATGGTGTATATAAAATAACAGTGATGAATTTTTTCATGTGAAATTTTGGTCAGTACAATGTAAGCTTTATTAAGATTGTTTCATTGGATAATTAGCGTTGTTGACGGGAATGTCAGTGATGAATGACTCAATAATTAATGGAGTCTATGCATTAAGTGTGGATTTTTAATGACTTGGCGGCATAATGATGGATTAGCCAGAAATGAGCCGATTTAAGGCAGTAAACAGAACAAAAGTGTTAGAGGTTCGTGAATGCCCAATCGTTCTAGCAAGCAATGGCCTGCCAAATTATTATCTTTGTTATTTTTTGTAGTGATAGTGAGTGCTATCGAGGCGTTTCATACCAAGCAGTTAACCTTTTTGAAAAATGAATCTTATTCTGAGGCAAAGAGACAGCTGGCTATCATTCGATCGAGCATAGAAGCTAGGATCGTCTCGGATATGTATATTCTCAACAGTTTCTCGACTATTGTGACCCTCAACCCCGATGGCGGCCAAAAAGATTGGGAGCGGATTGCGCAAAATATTATTCGAGACGCTTCCCATATTCGATTGATTGCCCTAGCTAAAGATGATGTGCTTAATTTTGTTTATCCCATGGAAGGTAATGCGCAGGTCCTTGGTATTGATTATCGCGACCACCCAGTTCAATGGGAATCGATTGAGATCGCTCGTAATATAGGTCATACATTTATCGCAGGCCCGTTTGAGCTGTTTCAAGGTGGGCAAGCACTCATTACACGAACACCTATCTTTAGAGATCCTCCCTTCTATCAAAATTACTGGGGTGTTTCCAGTGCCATTATTGACTTAGATGAATTATTTGAAGACGTCGGTATTGATAAGATCGAGAACAAATATGAGCTCGCAATTCGTGGCGAAAACAGTTCAGGTAAGAATGGCGATGTCTTTTATGGCGAACAAGACGTATTTGATAATGCGTTTGCTACAGAGCAAGTGAACTTCCCTTATGGTGGTTGGTACCTTGCTCTCTCTGGAAATGAAAATGTATTGATGGACGTACCTTGGTATCGAACTCAAGCCGTAAGGTTGGTGAGTTACACTATAACGCTCGTGTTAGTGATCGCCTTTTTTACCATCTATCGCTTGTATCGTATTGCAGATAGCCGCTCAATGCATGACGAGTTGACGATGCTGCCGAATCGTAGATACTTCATGTACAGCCTAAAACAGGTCTTTAAGGGTACTCAAAAACAGGGGACAAGGACCTTTGCCGTTGTCAATATTGATCTAGATGGATTTAAAGCGATCAACGACACTTATGGTCATCTGGTAGGTGACCAAGTATTAGTCGAGTGTGCTAAGCGTATCAAAAGTGAATTACGTGTCTCAGACATTGTTGCAAGGATCGGCGGGGATGAGTTCTTAGTTTTGCTACCGCGTATTATCGATGATGAACACGTTTCGTCGATTGTTACAAAGCTTCGAAGGGCAATTTGTACGCCTCCTGTCATCTATGAGACGCACTCTATTTATCTTCGGATCAGCGTAGGTTGGGTTATTCATAATAGTAACTACAATGATGTCGATGCTCTTTTGAAAGCGGCTGATGAAAAAATGTATGAGCAGAAGCGACAAGTTATCTAGGTTGAATCTGAGCTGTTATTAGAATTTAGTTGCTGAATGTGGGGAAAAGCCTCAGAATACCGCGTTTTGCTTCTATCAATCTAATTGATAAGCAAAAGCTGTAGCAACGATTTCTTTCTATTACGTTGCTCATATTAAATGTTATTCAACTGAGAAAATAATCTATGAGTTTTACCTCCCTTGGCCTTTCTGAACCGATTCTTAAAGCAATTGAAGCACAAGGTTACGATAAGCCATCACCAATCCAAGAGAAAGCGATACCAGCTGTCCTAAAGGGCAAAGATGTAATGGCCGCTGCTCAAACAGGTACAGGTAAAACTGCTGGCTTCACGCTACCTATTCTTGAAATTCTATCAAAAGGTCAACGCGTTCGTCAGAACCAAGTTCGTGCGCTCGTGCTAACGCCAACTCGTGAACTTGCTGCACAAGTGAATGGCAGCGTAGTTAAGTATGGTATTAACTTACCTCTTACTTCTACCGTTGTATTTGGTGGCGTAAAAATCAACCCTCAGATGCAAAAACTGCGTAAAGGCAGTGATGTGCTGGTGGCAACACCGGGGCGTCTGCTTGATTTATATAACCAAAATGCAGTGCGCTTTGATCAGTTAGAGATTCTTGTGTTAGATGAAGCTGACCGCATGCTAGACATGGGTTTCATTCGAGATATCCGTAAGATCTTAGCTTTCTTGCCTAAGAAACGTCAGAACCTACTGTTCTCAGCAACGTTCTCTGACGATATTCGTGGCTTGGCTAAAGGCTTAGTAAATAACCCAGTTGAAATTTCGGTAAGCCCTGCGAACTCAACCGCGAAAACCGTTGAGCAAAGTATTTACCCAGTAGATAAAAAGAAGAAAGGCCCAATGCTAGCGAAGCTAATCAAGGATAATGATTGGCGCCAAGTGTTGGTATTTAGCAAAACTAAGCACGGTGCCAACAAACTGGCTCGCTTTTTAGAAGAACAGGACATTACAGCGGCTCCTATCCATGGTAATAAGAGCCAGGGTGCTCGTACTAAAGCCTTAGAAAACTTTAAAACTGGCAAGGTACGGGTATTAGTCGCGACTGATATCGCGGCGCGAGGTATTGATATCCCGCAACTTCCTCAAGTCGTTAACTTCGATCTTCCACATGTATCTGAAGACTATGTACACCGTATCGGTCGTACTGGCCGTGCTGGTGAAGTAGGTAAAGCTATTTCACTCGTTTGTGCAGATGAAGTGGGCGAACTGTTCGGTATTGAGCGTCTTATTCAGCAAGTGCTAGAGCGTCGTGAACTTGAAGGCTTCTCGCCTGTAAACAAGTTACCTGAATCTCGATTAGATGCGCGCCCTATCAAGCCTAAGAAACCGAAGAAGCCTCGTGAACACTCTGATGGTCAACGTTCTGGTGAGAATGCTCGTGGACATAAGCCAGCGAGCAAAAACAAGCGCCACGTGCCGGGTTCTGGATCTGCGCCAAAGCGTAAGCCAAACACAGCTAAGAAAGCGCTAGATAGTAACTCAGCGACTGCAGCTGATGATAAATCAGTAAGAAACAATGGCAATAACTTTAAGCGTGGTAATGCTGGCAGAAGCTCTGAGAAAAATACTAACTCAAGCACTCAAAACGGTGCTGTTAAACCTAAGAAATCAGGTGATGGTGCGAGCTATGGTTCTGGACGTTCATCAAATAAACCAACTTCTAAGTCGTCAGTGAATAAACCGTCTGGTAGCAAGCCATCTATAAATCGCTCTAAGCCATCGGCTCAAAAATAGATTCCGGCTCAAAAATAAATTCGAGTTGAGCTGAATACAGGAAGGGTGTTTTAAGAACGCCACTTTTTTGATATAGCAAGCTTGTAACCAACCTAATGAAGCGCGAATATTGAATTTCAATATTCGCGTTTTTTGTGGGCGTCATATGGCTATACTCAAGGATTACTAGGTTAAAAACATATTTAATCTGAAATCGAAAGTATTAATATCATGTTAATTTTTGTCTATTAATAACGAAGTCACTAGCGTTTTGTTGTTATTTGCAATTTGCAATCCCAGCTTGCAAAACGAACAGTGAATTACGGTTAATACGTGTTCAGATGCGTAGAAAATGCATGGTTTTAAAGTTGGCACACATACTGCATTAATATTAGTGACCCTTCTTAAGCCGAGGGTCACCTAGCCAACTGACGTTGTTAGTGAACCTTTATTGTTCACACAAAATATATGACCAATCACCCTTTTGTGATTGGTTTTTTTTGCCTGAATTTTAGGTTCGGCTTGGGGCCTTAGTTTTATTCATCGTCGCTACTAAGCTAAGTTAATCTACTTTAAGCAGAGCAAGACAAATTACCTATAGTTCTCGTACTGCTATCACTCACCACATTTCGAATAACAACTTGGTTGGCGAGGGCACTCTCCACCTCGGGAACAAATAAGCCTAGCCTCCGCCTCGATCCCGCGTTCAATCCAATTTATATTTAGAATCTTGGCTATTGTCGTGAGATCTTTTTTGATGTTACGTGGGATAGTCACAGAGCCGCCATTGTTGACGCATGAAGTTTTAAGTTGCTCTGCTATCTCTCTTGAATTACCGCCTTGAGCATCAATCGCAGGGTTGAGGTCAATGCCTGCACACAACACACGATTGTTACCCGCAGGATCCGTCATATTGATGGATTCACAGCAGTAGATTCTTGGTTCATCGCCTACGTTTAAAATAGAGATTTGAGCCGAACTCCCTGCTCGAGGCTCTGATAATCTACGGAACACGGCCCAATGTTGACATGGATCTGCGACCGTTCTCATATTTCCCCAAGGCAGTGGAATCCCGTTCCCGCGGTATACCGCTTTGAGTTTCCCCGGCCCATAAGCATCAAAGTAGTGCCAGTGAGGGTAGGGCGATACTACCGTCATTCGGCGCATCGCCACAGAGGGGGAAACCCCTGCTCTTTTGTGAACGTCGATTTCGTAACCCGTGCGGTCGAGTAACTGTCTAAACGGGACTTTCGGACACAGCAGCGCGCCAGCAAAGAAGCTGGATTCAAAGTCTCGCCATGCTTGAAGAATATCTTGGGAGTTGAGCTGTGAAGATCCTGATACCTGATTGTCGTCCCATGTGTTGTTGTTACCAACCGACAACACACTCTTAAGACCTTCCTTGCTATGCAGAATGCAATGGCCGATATATACCGAGAGGTCGTATTTCAGTCGAGTTGGATACTCTTTAAGAATCTCGTTTAAGAAGATAGTACCTGGAGGTTCAAAAAAAGAGGTGACCAGCTGTTTGGCATTTATGCCGAGCTCATCGACTACGTCTTGCGGTGTGCGTGTAACCCAGCGGATGTTGATTCCAAGGCTTCTTGCGATGTCTATCAAGTCTTCTACGCTCAGGTTAAGGCGCTTTAAGCCAACTTCCTCTGCCGCACGCTCAAGGTCTGGGAAATGATTCTGGTTGCTTTCTTGGTGTGCTCGAATCAATAGGTGTGCAAACTGGCGTCCTGAGATCCCTGTTTGTGACAGCATCTCAGGTATTGCAATTTGTAGAATGTCGTTGGAAAAAAGGAAACTAGGCTCAAGCGCCATACCACTTATCCCACCACGATTCCCCTTATCTGGTGCTATGGCTTGTTGTTCTGATTCGTCGTCGAGAAACCACGTAGGGTTCTTCTGGAAGACCTGAGCGATCACTTCCAGCATGTCGATACTTGGAACCCGCTTTCCACGTTCAATCATTGACAGATAAGAAACGGAAGGGGCGTATTCTGGGTTGATTCTAATACAACGCGCAGACAGGTCTTCCATCGTTAAATGGTTACGTTTTCTTAGGTTACGTATTTTTGTACCTAGGAAATGTGACTGACGAACTAAACTTTTTGACAAGGCCATATTTGTAAAATTCACATTGTAAAATTTTTGTTGTGAAATTGTATGTAAAAAAGCGCTAGTCTACAAACTAAGCAATTCACAAAATGACAAATAAATTAAACGTTAGTTTTGAATAATTGCTCTAGGACACATTTTTGCGTTAGGAATCGGTGGTTATCACCGGACTGGTCAAGAGGGAAAGACTATGAATATGCTTACATTCGATAAAACAGAAATCCAAAAACAATCAAAGCCATTTATCGCTGAAGCTGTCTTTGCCGTGGAGACAATCAGTGCAAACCAGCAAACTGAGAAGCAAGTGAGAGCAAAGCAGCTGCTTGATCGACTATTCCCACTAGAGAAGGGCTCACATCAAGACGTAACCAGCTATGTAGTCGACTACCGTCATATCATGGCTTACTTTAAAGACGGTCAGCACAGCGGCCTAAAGCACCCTAAACAATTTGTAGCGTATATGGGTGAGAAGAATGACCCGGACTCTATTTTGTTCCGAGATGGCAGTGGAAGCCACCTAGAGGTAATGTTTGGATGTCATAAAGGAACAGGTTGTATTGAATTGGTGGAAATCGATGATATTCAGTTGGAATCATGTACCACGTTCGGTCACTCGTCAATGGAAGCAACGACCACAATGTGCGAAGAGACCATTGCAGCAATGCGCCATTGGATCAGTTTGATTCAAGGTGATGCAAAAGGTAAGCCAAAGGCATGCAGCGAAGATAAAGAGTTCAGAGCAAAGAGTGGTGAAGATTACTGCCTGAATTACTGCTTTCAAATCTAATGGTACACTCTAAACATAGACAACAATACATATAGTCGAAGAAAAAGCCTCAAAGAATTAACGTGTTATATAGTCTTTGAGGCTTTTTCGAATGCATTTTGCTTAATGCTCGCTTGCTCTAGTTTGCGTAGAGCAAATGAAACCTTACACTGGCATGACTCGGTTACGGCCAAGTGATTTCGCTTCGTAAAGTAGCTTATCAGTACGCTCGATCAGTGACTGAGAGGATTCACCAAGTTCAAGTTCAGCAACACCAAATGACGCGGTGATATTACCGACTTGCTCACCACTGCGACGATCTTTAATATACATCTTTTCTAGAGAGCGACGGATAGTATCAGCAAGTTGACGAGTAATACGTAAAGATTTATTTGGCACAATGAGTGCAAACTCTTCACCACCAAAACGATAGGCAGAAATGCCCTCTCGACAGCTTAACTTCAGTTTACGAGCAATCCCTTTTAAAACCATATCACCAAACAAGTGGCCATAGGTATCGTTGAAGTTTTTAAAGTGGTCGATGTCGAGAAGAATCAAACACAGGGATTGGTTGGCTTCACACAAGGTTTCCATATCACGGTCGAAAGACCGGCGGTTATACAGAGTCGTTGTGCTATCAAAGAGTGCGTCTTTTTGTACTTCTACCAGTTGGGTTTTTAGCTTGGTAATCTCTGACGTTGCAGAATTCAGCTGAGAGTTTAGAAACTGGGTAGAGTGACGAATATGACGAGACTCAGAAACAAGCTGGCGAACCAAAGACATGACTTCATCAATAGATAAGCTTTCATTATCAACGCGAGCCAAATCTTCGAAGCTTTTATCAATCATGTCGGAGAACGCAGAGGTATCAGTTAAAGTATCGTTCATCGAGTTCGAAACTTCAGAAACTAGCAGTTCTAAGTTAGCTCGAAGGTCACTGATATTAGTTTCGGATTTGCTCGCAACATAACTGTTGTAAAGCTGCTCACCAACAGCTGGAGGACAAATACCGTAGTGTTCTAAAATACCGTCCATATCTTGAGTTAACTGCGGGATCGCGTTGTCGACATAGGTGTACCAAAGTGCGTAATTTGCAGGTGTTGTGGACACCCTATTCTTCATCATAAGAGGCACCGCTTTTTTTAGATTAGCGGTGGATTTCTGAAATTCATCTTTTTTCATTATTTTTACTGCAGATACCAAACCAACTAAAGCCACTTGTGGACAAGGTTAGCGGATTTCGAAGATTTTTGCTTCAAAAATTATATGATTAATAGATGAGGGTTGGATAAATCACTACTTTTTATTATGAGTATCGGTTGAGTATTGATAAAAGTCATCTAATGGATTGTTCTTTAACCATATTTTTGGTTACTTATTTTGTAACAAAGATTGGTTTTGGTGTGAAGTTTCTAAGTAAAAATGAATGGCGTTGAAACTGGAGCAACAGAATAGATTTACATACTAGTAAGGGGAAATTGAAATTAGATCTGTGATTGGTTTACTCTGACTTAAGTGCAAGGTCTAGAGTGGGGTAGGAAAATGCTTTTGGGTAGATAGTAAAAAGCGCCGATAAAAATCAGCGCTTTAGAATTCTTTTAAGCTAAAAGCTTATTATTGAGCAACAACGTTTGCTGCTTGTAGGCCTTTTTGACCGTTTTCAACTTCGAAAGAAACCTTTTGGCCTTCTTTCAGAGTTTTGAAGCCTTCAGAAACGATAGCACGGAAGTGTACGAATACGTCAGCGCCGCCGTTGTCTTGAGAAATGAAGCCGAAACCTTTCTCTTCGTTAAACCATTTTACAGTGCCAGTATTTGTGTTAGACATAATTTGTCCCTTATTCATAAATTTTCTAAATTGTTGATTGCATTACTGCAATGCGCTGATAATTGAATTATTTAATGTTGCTAAGAAATAAGGAAAAACTACTTACAAAAACGGGTGACGATTTTACTTGTTAATTTTACTTTCATCTAACTTAAATAACTCCGGATAACAGGGCGAGTGCATGTTAACACAGTCTTTCGAGATGTACACTCATTGATTGAAAAATCCGTGTTTTTTGTCATATCGTGCGCAGTCGAAAGTATACACTAATTTAGTGATGTCTTTGTCAATTCGCTTAACATAACAGAAGGAAGGATCTCAGCCTCCTTTCATAATTTATTATAGACGATGTTAGCGCTTAAAGTTTATATCTTCCGTTTGAGATAAGTTAATTTTTGTTTTAGCTAGTTGATTCTCTGCGATCGCTTTGCCATGCCGCACTGAGTCTTGGGCTGGCGCTTGGCGATGCACAGCATCAAAACCATTATCAGCGGGAAGAATCAGTAGCTTACCTTCTTCGATACTGAAGTAGTCATGAATGTTGATTATTATGCGATTGAATGGGTGTCTGTATCGAGAGGTGTGTGGCTAGCCAAAAGACAGGCAAAAAAATAGCCAATCGCAATAACCGCGATTGGCTTATATATTTTGTGAACAAGAATAGGTTCACTAACAACGTCAGTTGGCTAGGTGACCCTCGGCTTAAGAAGGGTCAATAAATACTTTGCAGGTAGCGTGCCAACTTTTAAAACCTCGAATATAGGTTGTTTAATAGCAATTCGGTGCGTATTTAGGCGTTTCATTCGCGTTTTAGGATATTGTATTTGTATTTTGCAATTGCGATTTGCGAGTTTATAGTAGTTTGATGATTAGGAAGAGTGAAAAAGGGAAGTTATATAAAGTGTTTGAGTGATCTGGCTTGTGTTGACTTTTCCTGAGGCTAAAATAATAGAGTCAGGCCTGAGAAGTCGTGAAGCTAAGAAGTTCAATAGCTACATACGACAAAGCCCGGGTGAATTGATATCACACACGAGCTTTGTTTCGTTTGATAAATTGTGTGAGTCGTCGAATGTTCAAAAAGCATCGTGACCTAACACCTAAGCAATCTGTCGAGCGCTTAAAAATTGGCCTGTAAAGCAACTAATTTTCAGTCATGTTATATGTCTGCACAACCCATTGTATGACATTAACTATATGTCATGTTGTTAAGTTCACTATCGTGAGGAGCATCCTGATACCAACGTTCACCATAGGCTTGTTGGTAATCTGGCTTTTTAATGAGTCCTTCCTGTTCTGGTACTGTTTCTAGTGGGCCGACAACGGTTCGGTAGGGCAATACACCCGCCCAAACGGGGATATTCATATCGGTGCTGTCATCATTCACACCGTGCTTACCAATTTTTACCGATGCTTCGGTTAACGGTATCGCCAACAACTCGGTTGCTGTGAGTTCTTTTTCATTACTCAGCCTAACTTCATTGGTTCTACCTGGTGCAATCTGCTCAATGAAGATGTTCAACAAGCGATCTTTTTCTTGGTTGTCATCGATGACTGAAAACGACCCCAATACCACTGCAGAACGATAATGTGCACTGTGATGAAATGCCGAACGAGCCAACACCCAACCATCAAATAAAGTGAACGTTAAGCAGGTTGGTTCTCTTTTCTTTAACCCTTTTAGTAGGCGGCTGTTTTTAGCCCCATGAATGTAGACCATGTCATCCACTCGCCATGCGAGCATCGGGATAACCATTGGGCCTTGTTCGCCTTGCAATGCAATGTGTGCGATTAAGCTCTCATCAATAATTTGGTGCAGCTTCTCTTGTTCAAATACGGCTTTGTGAGCCCCTTTTTTAATCGTGGTTCTTTTCGTGTTAGATAACATAATCGCTCCTTAATCATTGCTTTTTGATTAATGTAGCGATTAACTGGTCTATTAAATAGAGCCACTTTTAAACACTATTTGGATCCAGTTATGCAGCCTATCGATGTTGGTGATCTACAGTTAGACGAGCAACACGACACGCGTCAAACCGCCTTGTTCCACGCGATAAGAGAGAAGATCGTTCACGATTTATGGAGCAAGGGTTGTAAGTTACCTTCAACACGTAAGTTGGCCTTCGAGTTATCGGTGAGTCGAAATACTGTGATCTATGCGTATGAACAACTGGTCACTGAAGGCTATATCGAGAGTAAGCAAGGCTCAGGGTTTTATGTCTCGGTTGAACAACCAGAACACTTTCTAAGTTTGTCTAAGTCAAACAGTGTTCAGGATCCGAAGGTCAAACAAACAGTCAGTCAACTGAGTACAAACATAGCGACACCTAACGACATTAACCGCAGCTTTGCCCCCGGAGTTCCTGACTTAGATGCGTTCCCTTTTGCGAAATGGCAGAGGTTGCTGCAACGCCACTCTACACGTCAGAACATTGCGGGCAATCAAGAGGTTCAGGGAAGCTTAGCCTTGAGGGAAGCGTTGAGCGGGTATCTTGCAAGCAGTCGCTCGGTTAAATGTAGTGCAGACAGAATCATCATTACCGCAGGTGCGCAGCAAGCCATCTCAATCGGATTAATGGCGACGTTAGCGATGGGCGACAAAATCCTTGTGGAAGAACCCGGTTATCGACAAGTGCATAAAATTATCGATCTGTTGAGACTAGAGCTGGATGGTGTGAGTGTGCGTGAAAAGGTTGGGCTAGATATTGAAAAAGTATTGTCCAGTAATGCTAAGGCTCTGTATGTCACGCCGAGTAACCAATACCCAATGGGCACGACTTTAAATACTGAGCAACGCCTTAAACTGATCGATTGGGCCAATCAACATCAGTCATGGATTATTGAAGATGACTACGACAGTGAGTTTCAGTTTGCTCATCGCCCTTATACCAGCATGCAAGGTTTAGCGGGTAAGTTGGGGTTCGATGATCGTATCATCTATGTCGGTTCCCTGAGTAAGGTGATGTTCAATGGCCTTCGATTAGGTTATTTAGTGGTGCCAGAAAGTCTGGTGGCGCAGTGTCTTGAGATTAAAGACGCGCTCACTGGAGACACGGCGTCCCATACACAAGAAGCACTGGCTGACTTTGTCCAAGAGGGTGACTTACTACGTCATATCAGAAAGATGCGTCGGTCATACAAACTTAAGTATGAAGAGATGATAGAAGCGATTGAAAGTGAATTTCATGGCGATCTTGAAGTGATCAGTCAAGCGGCGGGGTTACATGTGACCGTGAAGTGGTATCAAGGTATATCTGAACATGAGTGGAGTCGCAGAGCAGAGCTTGAAAATATCATCATTCGCCCGTTTGATTTTTATGAATATGGATCAAGTGATGCTCGTGATTGGAGTGGGGCGGTGCTGGGGTTTGGAAATATACGTTTGGCTGACATAAAGCCGAAGATCAAAGTGATCGCTCGGCATTTTTATCAATAGTCTCTGGTTTTGAGCATTAGTGCTGTGAATTTGATGGGTGGTAGCTCCGCTTTACCAAGAGTTGTTGCGGGCTTTATCTTACAACTTGTCGATAGAAACCGTTGGTTTGCCTGACCATTTGCGCCATGGTAGTGACAGTGTCACAAAAATAATAATCGCATAGAGCATTGACCAACCTAAGCAGATAAAAACCAGGGTGCAAATAACGAGAGCAACCATGGCCGTGTATCTCGATGTTCCGGTTAATAAGCGACAAGCCGCTAACATCGCGAGCATATAAACCAGAACAAAAATACTATTGGCGAGTTTGAGAAAGAATTCGAGATCCAAGCTAGACAGCTCACCAATTACACACGAAACAAGCGCGATGAAGCCAATCGCTAAAGTTGGGTAGAGTGGTACACCACGGTTGTTGAGCTGGGCCATTTTACGGGTTGGGCTATGTTGGCGGGCTTGGGCCCAGATCATGCGAGACAAGCTTTGGGTATAAAGGTTTAGGCTCGCAAAACAAGCAAAGAAACCAAGCACGCTGATGACCGTTTTGAAGCCATTGCCAAACAGTTGTTCAGTTACCCAAGGGATAGAAACGGCATCAAATTCAGAAGAACCATACGCCCCAAGCTTGAGAATAACCACTGAACAAGCCCAATACACCAAGCCTGCGACGAAACACCCTGCAATGATGGCGATTGGAAAGTCGCGCTGTGGATTCTTAAACTCCTCTCCCATGTGAGCAAAAGCTTCTATCCCCACAAAACACCAAAACATAACCGCTAATGCAGCCCCAATAGACCACATAGAATCGTATGAGATAGCGGGAATCGTGACATCTGCAATTGTGATATCAGCTTTCCAAACAAAAGCGCTAACTAACGCAAAGATCGACAAGGCAATAACCGTTTGCAGACGACCAGAAGACTTACTGCCCATCAAGTTGACGGCAATAAGCAGAGCTACAGTTAAGGACTGAGCACCAAGCGGTGTGTCGAAAGGTACGGGTAACAGCTGTTGAGCGAAGCCTCCCGCTAATGCTATCGCTGCTGGAATACCGACGGGAATAACACTGACAAACAACCATGCCACGCTTGTTTCTAATCGCTCACTGAACGCTTGGCGTACAAAGTAGGCGGTGCCTCCTGCATTAGGGTAGCGTTTTCCCAATGCGGCGAAGGTTAGGGCGACCGGGCAAATGGCGATAAACAGCACTAACCATGCTAGTAGTGATAACTGACCCGCGATACCTGCAGCAATAGCGGGGATCATGAATAGCCCTGTGCCTAGTAATGTCGTCGAGAGTTGCCCGATTCCTGAAGTGAGCGTGATTTCTTGTTTGAGTTGCGCCATTAGCTTTCCTTGCTGATGCTACATTTCTTTTGCTAAGAGAGGGTTATGCAAAAAAGGTGCGTTCAGTGCTTATTCCTAATTGTGATTGAAAGCATACAGTGTCGCTACTAATAATGCAGCTAGCAAAACGTCTTAAATACTGCCATTTTAACGGTATTTATCCAGTTAAGCGTTAAAGTGTCTGCTGTTCTATCGAGGGAAATTGTGTCAAATTAGTCGGGATAAATAGAACGACAATGGAAGTCACCACAAGCATGGAACGTTTGAATCAAATTCGCGATCAGCAGCAAGGCTACTCAGACCTTCGTCACTTGATGACTTATACGGTTTTAACTGAGTTTTTTAATAAGCAAAATTTGTCTTTTAATCTATCGAAAGTCAACGTTAAGTCGTGCGTTAAGGTTGTCCATGTTAGGTAATATCAATCTAAATTTGTTGCGCTCGCTGCATGTGCTTCTTGAAGAGTGCCATGTAAGCCGAGCCGCCCAGCGCCTGCACATTACACAGTCAGCTGTGAGTCGCCAACTTGCGCAGCTGAGAGATTTGTGTGGTGACCCTTTGCTCGTTCGTGATGGTAATAAGCTAGTTCCTACCAACCGAGCTCTGTTGCTTAAAGGCAAGCTCGATGATCTTCTGAGTGAGTTTGATCACCTATTAGATGATAAACCCTTCGAGCCGCAAGACTGGCAGGGTGAATTGGTGTTGTCTTCAAGCGATTATGTTGCTCAGTATATTCTTCCTGTCATTGTTTCTGAAGTATCGGCTGAAGCGCCGAAGATTAAGTTGGCTTACCGTTTGTGGGAACCAACCTACCTAGAAACACTGAGCGAATCAGGTATTCACTTGGCATCAAGTATGTTTCCTCAAAAACCGGATCATGTATCAAGTATCAAGCTTGGTGAAGATAAGTCGGTGTGCTTGATGAGAGCTTCCCATCCGTTGGCTAAGCAATTGGCCATAAGCTCAGCAGATATCGTTAAGTATTCGCACATAAAGGTTACCGGTGGCGGAGACAAAGACAGCTACGCGGACATAGCATTGAAGAAGCAAGGACTGAAGCGAAAAATAGCACTTCAGGTTCCTTTCTTTTCATCGGCTGGAACGGTATTGATGCAAGATGACTATCTGATGATTGTTCCGGAACATATAGCCTACAACCTAGGTAGGCACCTCGACACGACTTACTTTTCTTTGCCGTTTGATACGGAAATGCACACTTATTGGTTAATGTGGCACCCTAAGTATGACAACGATTCTGCTCATAAATGGGCACGAGAAAAGGCATTCCAAGCCATGCAGAAGTCGAGCTATAATATCAGTATGATTTAAAATCATAAGTATGATGATAATCTTTGATTTCAAATAATACCTTCTGCGAATTATGGTAAGTATCAGTATAGAGCGTTCAGTTGGATCGCCTTGTTTTACTAGGAATGGAATGATGACAGTAACAATATGGTTTTCTTTATTAGCTATCTGCTTGTTGGGTGCAATGTCTCCGGGCCCAAGCTTGGCGATGATCGCTAAGCACAGTTTGGCTGGTGGCCGTATCAATGGCCTGATTGCCGCTTGGTCACACGCAGCCGGTATTGGCATTTATGCCTTTGCAACCATCGTCGGCTTGGCGGTGTTACTTGAACAATCGCCAATACTGTTTAAAGGGATCAGTTTGGCGGGGGCAGCGTACCTGCTTTATTTAGGTGTGAATGCGTTACGTTCAAAAGGTGGCGTTGCAGCGAAATTGGAAGCAGGCGAACAGATGAGCTACATGCAGTCTGCGCGTGAGGCTTTCTTAATTTCTATCTTGAGCCCAAAGATCGCGCTGTTCTTTATTGCTCTATTTAGCCAATTCGTGGCGTTAGGTAATGAACTCAGCAATCAAGTTATCATTGTCTCAACACCGCTGATTGTTGATGGCCTTTGGTACACTTTCATTACTTTGGTGTTATCTAGCCCGCTTATCGTAGAGCGCATTCGAGCAAAAGCACAGTTGATCGATCGATTGTCAGGAGTCGTTTTAGTCTTGCTGGCAGCTCGTGTGGTGTGGACTATATAGCGCTAAGGTATATGTTGGAAAGAAAACGATACCCATTAAAAAGGCTCACTAGATGTTATCTAGTGAGCCTTTCGTATTCCTTGTCGAGGGGCTTTTTAGCCTTCAGAATCCAACACTGTATCAAGCTTATCCATTGAATCCGCAAAGTAAGGATTGTAGGTTAGGCGAGCATGGTTTTTTCCATCCTCAATATATCCCCACGCTGAATACCAGACTTCACTATTGTCGATACACTGCTGTTCAAAGCCCTCAGCTTGCCCGTTAGAACAAATCTTCTCACTACCATTGATTCCGTAGTACGGGTTATTGGGTGAGAACAGTAACCCCATGTGGGAACCATTGGAAATACGCTGCTCTGGGATCTTCATGCTGTATTGAATAGCGCGAGGATCTTCAAGTGTGGTTTCCCCTAGCCAAATTAGCACATTGTTTGGATTTGGCATCGACTGAATAAACGCCTGCTGGACAAAGTTGGTGTCAATCACACTGTCGCCTTCACTCATCATAATAAACACAGGCTTGTCGAAGTGCTTCTTTTGTAGAGCTTCGCGAACCGCTTCTGAGGTCTCGTAGTAAACGGCGGCACCGTTCATGGGTAATGAGTTATAACGCAGTATGTTGTCTTCAGGATCTTGATCCGCCCAAGTAATAAAATAACTTGCTAGACTTGCGTATTGCACGGCTGATGAGCTCGGTTGAAACGCAGGAGAGAACAGCAGTAACCCTGAAATTTTGGGATCATTCATCGCCTGTGAAGTCACTAGATTCGCGCCTGTTGAATAACCGCCAAGCCAAACGGAATCATATTCTTGTTCAAGTAACTTAGTATGGTGAGCTACGACACCTTGCCAATCTTCTAAGCTTGGCTGCATTAAGTCGCCTACGCGACTACCGTGGCCCGGAAGTAATACCGTTCTCACTAGGTAACCTTGTTCTGATAAATGCGTAGCAATGTCATTAAATGAGTAAGGGGAGTCACCTAGTCCATGAACTAATAACACCGCCTTTCCATTTGGAGAAGCCGGTTTATATTCTGTTGGAGAATTGAGTTGAATCTCAAGCTGCTTGTTTTCTGTCATGAAGACACGGTTCTCTAGCAACCAATTTTGAGTGTCACTGATGTATGCGTGAAAAGTATCTTGCTGATATTCGGGTAAGTTTGGTGAGGCTTCGTAAGCGGGTTTAATGGCCTCGTTGGAGCAACCAATAAGGCCTAAAATCGTTAAAGTAAGTAGTGTAACAATGGTCTTTCTATGCATTGTGTGATGTTGTCTTTAGAATTTTTACGATGATAATACAAAAGCTCAAATTACTTTTTTCTCGAAAGATCTTCGTATTCACCTTCAATAATACCAGCATCATTATTTGATGACTGACGAGTGTTCATATGAGCTGCGAAACCTTGTTTCTTCATTTGATTCTGAATGCGCTTGCCAGTAATTAAAGCTGCAATAGCCAAAGGAATAGCAAGAATCAAGCTTGTGAATAGCGCCAAAAGGCCAGTAAACAGTGCAGCAATCGTAACTAATATATTTTTCATATTCATTCCTCTTTTCTCTATGTTGTTACTATATCGCTTCTATTCTGAACGAAACATGAACACCGTTAATTAATCTCAGAGAGTCACTATGACACAGGTGTGTGTAGATTTAGGGTTTATATGTAGTCATAATCACGCATTAAAAATATGAAATTCGTTTTAGTTCTTTAAAATCAACTACTTAAAAGTTGGCACGCTTGATGCTCTATAGGGTTTGGAATAAGTCACTGTAAGCAAAGTACTTACAGCTAATAAAAAATTACTGGAGCCCTTATATGTTCTGTATTCAATGTGAACAAACCATTCAAACCCCAACCGTAAAAGGCTGTTCTTTCGCACAAGGTATGTGTGGTAAAACTTCGGAAGTATCCGACCTTCAAGACGTGTTGGTGCATTCTCTTCAAGGTGTTTCTTTTTGGGCCAATTTAGGCCGTGCTTGTGATGTTATTGATACTGAAATCGACGAGTGGGCGCCAAAAGCGTTTTTCGCAACATTAACCAACGTTAACTTCGATCCTGCTCGTATCATTGAATTTGCACAGCAATCTCATGAGTTTAAGCTGCGTTTAGAACAACAGGTTCGCGCTGCAGCGACATTGATTGGTTTTGAGATCCCAGCGCTTTCCGCTGCTGCTCAATTCGACCTTCCAACGGACTCTTCAGAGTTATTGGCACTAGCCCCTCAAGCGGCGGTAAACCGTGGTCACGACTCTCAACACGAAGATGTGATTGGTCTTCGCCTTCTTTGTCTTTACGGGCTAAAAGGTGCGGCAGCCTACATGGAGCACGCACGTGTTCTTGGTCAAACTGACAATGCTATCTTTGCTGAATACCATGAAATCATGGCTTTCTTGGGTACGGATCCATCAGACCTAAAACAACTGTTAGATACGTCTATGCAGATTGGCTTGATGAACTACAAAGTCATGGAAATGCTGGATAAAGGCGAGACAGATACCTTCGGTCACCCTCAACCTACAACTGTGAATGTGAAGACGAAGAAAGGTCACTGCATCCTTGTTTCTGGTCATGACCTGCATGATCTAGAAAAGATCCTTCAACAAACGGAAGGCAAGGGCATTAACGTTTACACCAATGGTGAGATGCTACCTGCACACGGTTACCCTGCACTAAACAAATATCCACACCTTGCGGGTAACTACGGTAGTGCTTGGCAGAACCAGCAAAAAGAATTTGCGAACTTCCCAGGTGCGATCGTAATGACATCTAACTGTTTGCTTAACCCAGATGTGGGCTCGTACGCTGACCGCCTATTTACGCGTAGCATCGTAGGCTGGCCGGGTGTTGCTCATCTTGAAGGTGACGATTTCAGTGCAGTGATCGATTGTGCTCTTGCGCAAGAAGGCTTTAAGCATGACGAGATCGAGCAAATGATCACTGTCGGATTTGGTCGTAACGCACTGATGGAAGCAGCACCTGCGGTTGTTGAGCAAGTGAAAGAAGGCAACATCAAACACTTCTTCCTTGTGGGTGGTTGTGATGGTGATAAATCTGAGCGTAGCTACTACACAGATTTCACCGCTCAAGCACCAGAAGATTCAGTAATCCTGACATTGGCGTGTGGTAAATTCCGTTTCAACAAAAACCAATTCGGCGACATTAACGGTATTCCACGTCTGCTCGATGTTGGTCAATGTAACGATGCTTACTCAGCGATTCAGCTTGCTCTTGCGCTGTCTCAAGAGTTTGATTGTGGCATCAACGAACTACCGCTAACACTTGTTCTTTCTTGGTTCGAGCAAAAAGCGATCGTTATCCTGCTTACTCTGTTTGCTCTTGGTGTGAAAGGCATCTACACCGGCCCAACAGCACCGGCTTTCTTAACAGAGAACCTACTAAAGATTATTCAAGACGAGTTCGATATGCGTTCAATCTCAACGCCAGAGCAAGATCTTAAAACAATCTTAGCGGCTTAATGTAAGCCCACCCCCAAGCCCTGTTGTTGCTGTTTCCTTTGAACGTGCAGCTACGGGGCTTTTTTGATTTAATTCTTTAGTATCAGTAAGGTATGTGAACTATGTATGCATGGTCGGATAGCGATTCAATCAATTTAGTGTGTTTAAGGAAATGGCACGAGACGCCAGATACGGTCAGCGTCGAGCTTGGCAGTATTCCACAAGACCTACATTTCAATTTTAAGCCGGGCCAGTTCATCACTTTGGGCTTGGATATGCCGACAAAAACCGATTATCGCGCTTACTCGGTGGCTTCTTGTCCTGAAGATAATCGTTTAAAGCTGACAGTTAAGCGTGTTGAAGGTGGCTTGGTGTCTAACTTTATTGTCGACGAGCTTGATGAAGGCGATGAGGTTTCCGTTTTAAAACCTGCTGGTGGCTTTAACTGTATTGATTGCATGCCTACTGCGGCTAAGAAGGTAACGCTAGTCAGCGCAGGTTGTGGTATTACACCTGTCATGGCAATGGTGAAATATTGGTTGTCTCAAGATAGTGAGATGGAGATAGATTTCGTCCATATGGCGCGCAACAAGCTTGAGACTATCTATTTTGAAGAGCTTCACCAGCTCGATAAAGCCTATGCTAATTTCAACCTAAAACTACTGTTGAAAGATAATCAAGGAACAACCGCGCCTCAAGGCCGATTAGATAAGAACTGGTTGGTGAAACTGAGCCCAGACATCCTAGACAGAACCGTCTACCTTTGTGGCCCTGTTGGTTTTATGCAAGACATAGAAAACTACCTGAAAGAGCTTGAATTCAATATGGATAATTTCTATCAAGAAAGCTTCACGCCAGCGATCCAGAACAACACTTCATCAGAAGAATTACAGGCAGAAGCGTCTACGGATTCAAATGGTGCTGTTAAGGTGTTTGTTCCTGCATTTGGTAAAGAAGTGGAAGCCGACGTGGGCACGCCATTGGCGGATTCATTAGAAAAAGCAGGCGTTCCAATCATCATTGCGTGTCGCAGTGGTATTTGTGGCTCGTGTAAATGCAAAGTAACCAAAGGTTCTGTGGAATCGAGCAGTCAAGAGACATTGACGCCAGAGCAGATAGAGCAGGGGTATGTATTGGCGTGTTCCAGCAAGATTCAATCCGATGTTGAGGTTGAGTTGTAGCTATCTCATGCTGGCAATAATGAAACACGATTGGAACGAGGTTTTGTCCATGTGGCAGATATAACGTGTGACAGATATAAAAAGGCCACTTAGATCGTTAGAGAGACCAGATCTAAGTGGCAACCCTCTTGTTTATACGGGGGAGTAAAACAAAAGGGGTTGCGAAACCCATAATAAGCCTCGCAGATATAGTTATTATGTTGTGGAGCTGGTTGCGCAGAATTAGTTACAAGCTCGAAGTTGTTTAAACTTCAGGGTAAGTCTTGTAGCGAACTCCCATCATTTGTTCCATACAGTGAACAACTTGGCAGCTGTAGCCAAATTCGTTGTCGTACCAAATGTACAGAACTGCGCGGTTGTCTTGCGCGATAGTTGCCACACCGTCAACCACACCTGGGTGACGAGAACCAACCAAGTCGGTAGATACAATCTCAGTCGAATCTGTGTAATCAATTTGTGCAGACAAAACAGAAGATAGCGCCATTTCACGCAAGTATTCGTTCAACTCTTCTTTGTTCGTGCCTTTCTCAAGGTTTAGGTTTGCGACTGCCATTGAAACGTTTGGTGTCGGTACGCGAATCGCATTACCTGTTAACTTACCTTCCATTTCTGGCATCGCTTTTGATACTGCTTTTGCTGCACCTGTTGATGTCAGTACCATGTTCAATGAAGCAGCACGACCACGACGATCACCTGAGTGGAAATTGTCGATTAGGTTTTGATCATTGGTAAATGAGTGCACCGTTTCGATGTGACCCGATAGAACACCAAACTTATCGTGAACCGCTTTCAATACTGGAGTGATTGCGTTGGTGGTACAGCTTGCTGCAGAGATAATCGTATCTTCTGGTTGAATAACATTTTCATTCACACCAAATACGACGTTCTTGATGTCGCCTTTACCTGGCGCAGTCAGTAGAACCTTCTTAGCACCGTTACATGCTACATGTTGGCTTAGGCCTTCAGCGTCACGCCATACACCTGTGTTATCAACAACAAGTGCATTCTCGATACCGTAAGCGGTGTAATCCACTTCTTCAGGCTTGTTTGCATAGATAACTTGGATGAAGTTACCGTTAACGATGATCGCTTTGCGTTCTTGGTCAACTACGATACTGCCGTTGAACTGGCCATGAACAGAGTCACGACGTAACAGGCTTGCGCGTTTTTCTAGGTCACCATCTTTACCGCCACGAACAACAATAGCACGTAAACGTAGTGGGTAGCCCGGGCCGCTTTTCTCGATCAATAGGCGAGTCAGTAGGCGACCGATACGACCAAAACCATAAAGTACAACGTCGCGAGGTTCTGTCATCGCATCGCCTTCAAGCGATTCTAAAAGGGCAGTTTGTAGGAAATCATTCAATCCCTGTGTGTCTTCGCGATCTTGCCAGAATGAATGTGCAAGGCGACCAACATCAATACGACATGGAGACAGGTCCATAGAGAGAAGGTGTTGAATGATTGGTTGAGTTTGTTCTGCTGTAAGAGGAGAACCAGTGTAACGTTTTGCGATGCGGTGAGCTTTGATGATGTCGATAGTTGTCGCGTTAACTAGTGTCTTACCAAAGAGGATAACTTCTACGCCTTTTTGACGGTATAACTGACCTAAAGTTGGAGCGATGGATTCAGCAATGGTTTGACTAGTTTGCCAATCTAGGAGGTGCTTTTCGGGACTCATCTTTACTCGGGACCTTTCACGTTAAGTTTCTGCATTCATGGCGGTTGTAGGGAGGCCAATCAGCATAGGGGATTGAGGCATCAGGCTGTGGTCTTTTAATGCCACTTAAATATGCTTGATATACCTTGTCTGTATTTGTAATTTTTATGTGGCAGGATTGTAAGTCACGACGGGTTATTCTGCTAGGAAAAATAAATGCAGATAGATTGGCTGTAAATTCATATAAATGTAGCCATAAACATGGCTTTTACGAGAGGACGTACTATTGACTTTAACAATCTGTAGCACTTATTTTTCGACAAAAAATACTCAAATCAAAATTATTTATGTAATAAAGGTTATCTTGTTCACTAAACATGTGATCATTGACTCAAGTTACACGCAAATAGTAAACGATAAATAAGGTCATTAACGAGTTTTCTTGTTCTACCTTTGAATAAGCTGACGTTGAATATGAAAAGTACATAATACGAACTATTAGATGTCACAAATTTAACCTAATCATCGGCTTTGTTGGTGTATAGAGTCATAACTAACAGCCTAGTTGAGCTGAGAAGCTAGTTTGCTCACTTGTTATTCGGGTGATAATAACTTGATAAGCCTCCCTTGTTTAAACCTCATTTTTGTAGCTCTTTCGTGCCTAGGCCTTATTTATTTCAACCGTTTTGTTTTTTAGACCTCTTTATTTAACGTAAAACCTTCTACTTTAAAGCCCTATTATGGGGGCTAGGTGACTATAATTTGCCATTATGGAGTCAGAGTATCGTTTGTTTGTATCCAATTTGATCAATAACTCCTAGTAATGTCCTACTCTTAACTTGGGTCCGGTAAATTACTTTCGGGAAGGGAGTAGTTATATAAATGATAAACATGTCAATTAGATGGCGTCTTATTTTTCTTTCTACGGTTTCTGTATTCATCATGTTTGGGTTTGCAGTTAATGAGCTGTTAAAGAGCGACAAGACGGTGGCTCATCTTGAAGCAACACGTATGAGAGTAGAGGCGCTCCGATCTTTTAACGCTATTTCAGGTGATGCTTATCAATGGATAGTTTTGTCTAATGAGACTCCTGAAAAAGGCCAGTTGCTCGACAAGCTCAACACTGAACTGGATCAGCTAGCTGAGTACGAAAAGCAACTTCAACGATTTGATACCAATTGGAGTGCCGAACCTCAGTTGATTGAACTTAAGAGTGCGTTAGGTAACCTTGTAGGAGTAGGAGTAGGAGTAGGAGCAAAGCAAAGTGACGAAGAAAGGTTACTACTGACAGAGCGTGTCTTTAGCTTGCTGCAAGGCGTGTTAATGGATCTCTCTAAATATCGTATCGCTTTAATGGATGAAAAGATCAGTGATACTGATGCGATGTTTGTCAATCTTACTAACTACGTGTTTTGGGTTCAGAAAGAAACATGGTTAAGTTATCGCTTATATCGATCCCCAAATCAGAAAAGCCAATATTTTCTGAGTTATGTTGGTACTTTGGAAAGGCAGCAGCAGTTATTAGACACACTTTTTCGATCAGGGAGTCATGCAACGGAAACTGAGAAATTGTTGAACGCTTTCTACAAAGAGAACGTTCAGGACAATTTCACCGCACGGATCCTGGAAGGAACCTTCTCCTCGCCGGAAATATATGATCATATCAAAAGTTTAGAGTTAAAGGAGCAGACCATTTCAAAAGCGGTTGGTGCTTTTACTGAACAACTTCAATCTGAACTAACAAAAAATATTACTCTGCAGCAAAGGCAAACGCTGATCATGACATCCTTGATTCTCGTCGTTTCAGGTGTTTTGTTATGGTTGGGTATAGCGACGTCTATACGTTTAAGTAAAAACCTATCGCTTGTCCTAAAAGGGGGAGCTGAGTGTGCTGATAGCTATGGTAAGCCCAAGGTTATTCAAATTGAAGGGAATGATGAATTAGCTCAGTTCACTGAAACCTTAAATCGAGTGATGGAACGCAATTATCAACACAACAAGGAATTGATAGAAGCAAAAGAAGATGCTATTTCAGCAAATAAAGCGAAAAGCGCATTCTTAGCGAACATGTCCCATGAAATACGTACACCGCTCAACGGGATTATCGGTATGACTGAGATTTTATCTCAAAGTCAGTTGAATGCGAATCAGCAAGAAGTGTTAGGAGATATCGAGTCGTCTTCACATTCACTATTGGTGCTACTTAATGAGATTCTCGATCTCTCTAAAATAGAGTCGGGCAACTTAATGTTGTCGCCACATAATGCAGATCTACGAGAATCGGTTTATGACTCCGTGAGTGTGGTTTTGTCGAAAGCGATAAGTAAAGATATTGAACTCGACATCAATATTGATTCTCACATTCCATCAAAACTGTTTTTTGATGAATACCGTGTTAAGCAAGTACTGACCAATTTGTTGTCTAACGCCATCAAGTTTACTTCAAAGGGAACGATCACCACGGACATCGTTTATACACAGGTGTCTTTGGATAGAGGAAAGGTTGAATGCAGTGTAACTGATACAGGGGTCGGGATTGAGTCGGAGAAGCTGGAGTCCATTTTTGAACCGTTCACCCAAGAAGATGGCAGTATTACTCGACAATTCGGTGGCACAGGTCTGGGCCTTGCTATTTGTCGACAGCTTGTTGATTTGATGGACGGATACATTACTGCGCGTTCAGTTAAAGGAGAAGGGGCGACGTTCACTTTTTGTCTGTATGTCGATATTGTCGATACTCACGTTCAAACCTTCGATAATTTAAGCTGCGCGACTATTATCTCGAACTCTTTCAATTACCTAGATCAACTTGTCAAAGAGTGTGAACGATTAAATATTCGCCCAAATGTAGTTTCATCCATGTCGGCCCTTGATGACAGCCTCAAAGAAAGCGACTTTATCCTTTATTGTCATACGTTGTATCACTCTATGGAGAATGATCTTGCAGAGTTGAAAGCGTTATACCCTCTTACTCGCGTCATTGTATGTCAGCACCATCTATTTAAAACGAACCTAATAACAGAGTCGGTTCACTCAACTCACACATTACCATTCTTGGGTCAGCGATTCTTAAACAGTTTACGATCTATTGATATCGGTGGAGAACAAGTACGGCAAGTTGAACCAAACGATAAAGAAGTTCGTTCTTTGAATAGACGCATTTTGATTGTGGAAGACAACCTGATGAATCAGAAAATAGCGAGCTTCTTCCTTGAGCAAGCGGGCTATGAATACTTGATTGCCAGCAATGGGCAAGAAGCGTTAGATGTGATAACTCAAGGTGCCCAGTTTGATGCAATTTTAATGGATTGCATGATGCCCGTCATGGATGGGATAACAGCGACCAAGGCGATTAGAGAGTGGGAAGTTGACCAAGAAGCGATACCTTTACCAATTATTGCCTTAACTGCTAGCGTATTAGAAGAGGACATTAAAGACTGCTTTGAAGCCGGCATGAATGCTTATCTGGCGAAGCCTTATAAATCTCATCAACTGTACGACCTTTTCAGTAGCTTAGATATCGTCTAGCGATGTCATATTTTGTGCTTTACGTACAAAAAACCCACTTATACGGAGTATTAAGTGGGTTACTGACATTATTGCAAATCCATTAACTAGGTTAAATTACTTTTTACCTTGAGTTTGCTTATCTTCTTCTGTTAGTTCGCGGATACGGCGACTGATGTCACGACGAGCTTTAGAAATTTCTGCGCTCTTAATGATGTGGTCATCAACGCGGTCTTCGTAGTCAGCTTTCATGTTTTTGATAATGCCTAGGATTTCGTCATGAGTCATCTCTGGCTTGATGTAATCAAGTAGGTTATCAAGAAGGTCGACACGCTTGCGGTTGTCACGAACTTTCTTTTCGTTGTCTAAAAGTTCACGCTTAAGTTTGTTCTTACGTCGTGCTTGGTTAACAATTTCAAATACGCTGCTCATAGATTCCTTTTCCTAATCGTCAAATACATTGTCTGGTTCTGATTAAAGCATATCAATTGATGTTGTAACAGTCTTTAGATCAAAGCAAAAGTAAGGTTGTATAATTATTCGACACTCTCGCTGATGTGTGATTGTTTTTATCTCACCGTTCAAGTTAGTATCCCTGTAGACACTGCATTGATACGAAATGTGAAATGAATCAACAACAATTGGAAAACGAAGATTTGGATGACAATGTCACTGAATTTTCAGCAGAGCAAAACAAGCTTCGTGATGCGTACGTACAAGAGCGTACTTACTTGGAAGTCGTGGAAATAGAGTTAAACCGTTCTAAAATCATATTGATTGATGAGCAAGGTAGAAAGAAAAGAGTACCTATTCTGTCTGAGCACTAATCTTCAGTGACTGAATGGTTAGACGTAGAGGTGGAATTATCAAAAATAATAAAAAGGAAAAACGATGAACACAGTACTTTCCCCAATTGAAGCAAGAATCATTGGGTGTTTGATCGAGAAAGAAGTCACGACTCCTGATCACTATCCACTCACGTTGAATAGCTTAACTACGGCTTGTAATCAAAAGAGTAACCGTGATCCGGTTCTTTCGATGTCAGAATCAGACGTTTTGGATGCGGTTGATGGTTTGATCTCGCGTCGTATGGTGAGTGATGAAAGCAGCTTCAATAGTCGCGTAAACAAGTATCAACATCGCTTCTGCAATACCGAATTTGGTGATTTGCAATTCACAGAGCAAGAACGTGCGATCATTTGTTGCATGCTGCTTCGTGGCGCGCAGACACCGGGTGAGCTTCGCACTCGAACTGGTCGCCTAGCGAATTTCGTTGACGTGAAAGAGGTGGAAGCGACTCTAGAGAAGCTAGCTGCACGAGAAACGGGTGCGTTAGTCGTTAAGCTACCTCGTGAAGCTGGTAAGCGTGAATCACGCTATCAACATTTGTTAAGCGGTGAAGTGGATGTTGATGCGTTTGCGACGGCACCAGTGGGCACGGCTACTCCACCGGCGACTAACGAAAAGCTTGAAGAACTCGAGTTAGAGGTTGCAAGCCTGCGCGCAGAAGTTGCAGAGTTAAAAGAGTTAATTGAATCACTGTTATAGATGTCAGTTTTTAATAAAGATGCGGGTTGGGTAGTCTACCTGATCCGTAACAGACACAATGCGCTCTATTGTGGTGTTACTAATAATTTGGAACGTCGCTTTGAGCTGCATCAACAAGGTAAAGGGGCAAAAGCGCTGAAAGGAAAAGGGCCACTGTCACTAGTGTGGAGTTTTAATGTCGACTCAAAAAGCCAGGCATTAAAAACCGAATACGCAATCAAACAACTCCCCAAATCCCACAAAGAAAAGTTGGTATCACTCGAGCTAATCATTGAGTGGGAAGAAGAGAAAATTCAATATATCAAAATTTCATAATTAATAGCTTAAATGTCCACTCGTAATCAGCTTTCATGATCGATAACTGTTGATGAAACCAACTTAACATATTGAATATAAAGGTTAACCATTATAGGTTCTATGATCCTTTTATGGGCAATAAATCGTCAATATCAATGTTATTTCAAGATTAATGAATTGCTCATTTAGAATATCGTTCTAATTAGGCTTGGACGCTATCATTTCTTACCGCTGTACTACATAATATATTCTATCCATACAAAGATATGGTGTCATGCTAGGTTAAAAATGAGCCAAAGTAGCTCATAGAAAACGAGAAATATATGAAACGTTTACTTATGTTGTTTGGAATTACCGTATTTTCTACGTCCGCTCTTTCCCACGCTCTCAATGGATATTGGGAATATCAAGATTACCTCTCTAAGTTTCCAAAGCAAAAAATATTGACCGATAAAATGGTCGAAGCTGTTCAAAACCACCCCGTGCCATTGAGGTTAGTTCAAGATAGGCCTATTACTATTTCAGTCGTGTACCCTGGTCAACAGATTTCTGACTACTGGGTGCGTAATATTCAAGCGTTTGAAAAGCGCCTCGATAAATTGAGAATCAACTACCAGATCAATCAGGTTTTTACACGTGTTAATGCTGATATCAATCAACAGAGTATTTCTCTACAAGAAGCGGTTGAAAATAAAACTGATTATTTAATTTTTACGTTAGATACGACGCGACACCGTAAATTTATTGAACATGTGCTGAGTTATACGGATACCAAACTGATCTTGCAAAATATTACCACTCCTGTGCGTGCGTGGGCTGATAGACAGCCGTTTATGTATGTAGGTTTTGATCATGCGACAGGGAGTTTGAAATTGGCGGACTATTTTAAAGAAGTGAGTCAACCAGACAGTCAGTACTCTGTTCTTTATCGTTCAGAAGGTTATATAAGTGATGCTCGTGGAGATACCTTTATTCGTGAAGTGAACTCCGATACAAATTTTGCACTTAAGTCTTCGTTTTACACCAAGTCTGATAAAGAGAGCAGTTACCAAGCGGCTAAAATCAGCATAGAGAACGATAAAAACCTAGACTTTATCTATGCATGTTCAACAGATGTTGCTTTGGGAGCCGCTGAAGCGATTCGTGAGTCTGGTAGGGATATCTTAGTCAATGGTTGGGGAGGCGGATCGGCAGAACTCGAAGCAATCGAAAGTGGGGACCTAGATGTGACAGTTATGCGTATGAATGACGATACTGGGATTGCGATGGCAGAGGCAATCAAATGGGATCTCAGTGGCTTGAAAGTTCCTACCGTTTACTCCGGTGAGTTTGAAGTGGTGACCAGCGAAGATTCCCCAGAACGTATTTCTGAGCTTAAGAAGCGCGCATTTAGGTACTCAGGTCAATAATGAAGAAAAGCTACGCTTGTACACCAAGGAACACCTTAGCCAAATTAATTACCCGTATTATTATTTTAGTCATAGGGGTGATGGCACTTGGTGTGCTGATTCACAACTATGAAAGTAGCAGTAGTATCGTAAAACAAGAGACGAACCGAACTGTTCAGCAGACCTCAAGCCTGATCCAAAACATGTTTGATTATCGTTTATCGGTGCTGCAAATCCATCAAGACAATAATTCACACAGTGAAAACTTAAGAGAGTATTTTGATACTCATAATGATAAAGCGCTGAGTTACTTTTTTTTTGGTATTGATCAACGTGAGCCGAACCATGCCCCTGATTTACGTTTTGTCTCTACTCATGATGGTTTGGCTTGGGAGGATGGTAATGGTCAATTTTATGGTTTGGATGCAACCAGCTTAGAACATATTTCTGATAAAGTTGCGTTCAGTAGTAATTGGCACTTTTTAAAGCTTATGACGGATATTGGTAACCGTCACTTGTTGGCTCGTCGAACACCTATTGTCGACGATAAGACAGGAGAAGTTCTTGGCCAGTTGTATATCGCGATTGTACTAGATAATAACTTCTCTCTTGCGGAATCCATCCAGAGAGGCAGTAATTGCGAGAATATCGTTATTGAAGCGCATGGCACGCCTGTCGCTTCTACATTCAAGGGTGATGAAAGCTATACGATAGCAAGTATCCTTAATTATAAAATGTACGATCAACTACCTCGCCATTTCGTTACCATCGCGACGATTAAGATAAATGCCGTGGAAACTCCCCTCACTATTCGTGCGGTACAAAAGAACACAAATTTTATCGCGTTGGAAGAAAACTATGAGCGAGCCACCATTGTTGTGATGGTGTTGATTATACTTATGTCTTTCTTTGCCCGCGCTTGGATTCAAAAAAGAGTGGCTGCAGAATTAGACAAGTTGATGGACTTCACTCGTTCAGCAAGCGGTGGCGAAGAATACAGTAAGTTTGATGGTTCTAATATTTTCGAGTTCCACCATATTGGCTGCACACTAGAAGACACCTTCGACCGCTTATCTGAACAGAACCAAAAATTTCAAGATCTCTTCAATTTTGCCCATTCTCCTATTTTGGTTTGGTCTGAAAAAGGTGACCTGATTCAGATGAACCCAGCAGCTCGTATGGCATTATTTGATGATGATGACAACTATGGCGCGATGGCTGATGAGTTTGAGCAACGAATGTTGCCTAATATTCAAATGGTGGTTCAAGGGTCAAAGCTGACGGGCATTAATGTTCCAATTGGGGCTAAAGTGTTTCGCTGGAACATGTCTGCAATTAGTGTTGAGCACGGTATTACGGGTGTTGTCGTACAAGGGCAAGATATCACCAAGCTCATTGAAGCGGAGAGACAGGCAGATCGAGCTAGAGAAGAAGCTGAGCAGCTTGCAAACCTTCGTGCAGACTTTTTAGCTAAAATGAGCCATGAGATTCGTACGCCGTTAAACGGTATTTTAGGTGTATCTCAGCTGCTCAAACGGTCTATCCAGAATGAAGACAACCGAGATCGGGTAGATGTACTTTGTAACAGTGCCGAACATTTACTGGCAGTACTTAACGATATCTTGGATTTCTCTAAAATAGAACAAGGTCAGTTTAATATACAAAAGAAAAATTTCCGCTTGGGTGAGTTGGTCAATACTGTGGATAGTATCTATCGTCCGCTTTGTGAAAATAAATCGGTCGCTTTTAGTATTGTGAATCACTTGGTAGATGATATTGAGATCTACACTGACCAAGTTCGACTGAACCAGATTATGTTTAATCTATTGAGCAATGCCCTTAA
>NZ_JBGOOM010000018.1:0-91015 GCF_041439575.1 Vibrio sp. 5S239
CAGATGATTCACTCGTTTAGCGGTGAACAGCGCTTCATACGACTTCACGTCGCACGCCCCACAGTTGTTTAAATGACGTGACTATTTGAATTTTATTCAAGCCACTTTTCATTACCAAGTTTAGCAATGAATGTGTGAAAAAATTGACCTAATGAGGTTAATTCGCTTCAAAGCGCTGCATGACAAATTCGATAAATAGGCGTACCCGCATCGGCAGATGATCCCGATCGCGATAGAGCATAAACAGTGTGCGTTCTTTGCTACGCCAGTTGGGCAATACATGGCTCATTTCACCCTGCGCGATCATTGGCAACGCAAAATAATCCGGTACATACCCAATCCCTAAGCCCGTCTTTATAGCGTGAGTTAGCATCACAATTTCATCCAATTCCAGTCTGACGCTTTTTTGCGAGTAATAGTTGAATTCTTCGCCACTCTCTTTGTGTATCAGTTGCCATGGTGTCATCGGATGGCAAATGATTGTTGGATGATCGCATAATTTGTCTGGTGTGATTATTGTCGAAATATCGTAATCAGGATGAGAGCACAAGATGAAGTGAATGTGTTTTAACTGCCGAGCAATCCAGTTATCGACTACTACGTTTCCGACACGAAAAACCACATCCATTCCTTCGGCTTCGATATCAATCAATGAATTTGATAGGTTCAGATCCAGCTTAATATCCGGATACTGAAGTAAGAAATCATAAAAAATCGTGCGCAGAAATTGCGAACCTGCGTTGATTGGCGCGGATATACGAATTTTTCCCTGTGGTTGATGTTTATCTCGATGCAGGTCTTCGTCGATATTATCAAGTTCATCAAATAATAAGGCTGAACGTTGAAAGTATTGCTCGCCAGTACTGGTCAGGACAATCCGGTGTGCGTCGCGGTTGAGCAGGCGAAGTTGCAAATCGGCCTCTAACTGACGGATGCGGCGGCTTAAGGTTGAGAGCGGCATACCCAAAGATAGTGCTGCGTCTTTAAAACTGCCTGAACGTGCTACAGCACAAAAACAACGCAGATCGTCTAACGAATAATTAGGTTTCATAAATGGCATTTACCGTCTTAGTTTTGCTTGTTTATCTAACTATTGAAATCAATACACTAGAGAACACATTTTGACAAGTCATTCGGAGTGACGATGAAATTTGATTCAACTTTTAAAGCCGCTGTTCTGCTCATTATCTGTACTTTCTTTTGGGGCAGTTGTTTTCCTATTGGTAAACTCGTATTAAACGAAGTGCACGCGCTGACACTAGTGTTCTGGCGTTTTATAATTGCGGCTTCGTGTCTGGCGATATACCTCAAAGCGGCGCGGATGCCCAAGCCTTACTTAAGTTTGTGGCAATGGTGTTGGGTCATCGCCGTTAGCGTTGTGGGCGTGGGTGGGCTCAATCTTTGCTTATTTACCGGATTAGCTTACACCAATGCGACAAATGGCTCGTTAATCATGGCGCTCAGCCCACTGATGACTTCGCTGATTACGTGTATTGCTTTGAGAACGCTGCCGTCTTTCGCCCAGTGTTTTAGTCTGCTAGTTAGCTTGACCGGCGTACTGATCGTAATCACCAATGGGCATCCGAAAGAACTGCTCTCAATGCAAATCAACCACGGTGATAAACTCATCTTTTGCGGCATGTTGGCTTGGAGTTTGTACACTTACTTCAGTCAGGGTATCAGTCGCTGGATGCCTGTTATTTCTTATACTTTTGTCGGTATGCTAAGCGGAGCGACGGTGATTGGTGCGATGTGTCTGGCATCGCCAGAAGTACTTCCGTTCACTGAGCTTTGGAATAGTAGCGCGTTGGGAGTATCGGAAGTGGTGTATATCGGAGTTTTTGGTACGGTTGCTGGTTATTTGCTGTGGTTAAATGGTGTGCGTCACCTCGGCTCGGCGAATGCTGCACTGTTTTTTAACTTTGTACCGATTTTCTCTGCGCTGACTTCATTTATGCTCGGACAGGCAGTCACTCCGTTACAATTGATCGGTATTGCGATTGTTATTGCAGGCCTACTGCTACCATGTATTCAAAGTTTTAAACGCACGTCGCGAACCTGCACTTAATTTTAAATCAGGAACTTAATCTATCAATATACAAAGGCAGGAGGTCTCTTTTCCTTACCAAAAGCTATACGAAATTCTCGAATTATCTGCATCTTGATTGTGTAAGTGGTGCTGTCTGAGCATTAAGTTCTGTTCAAAGCTGTTTAGTTTTAGTTCTAATAATCATAATTTAAATGAAAGCATAAGAATGGTGTTATTTGAGGGCTTTAGATATTGAGGCTTAATTGCTCTCTTGTATTAGAATCAGGTGAGCTATTTATCGATGGCTTGAAGGTATCGGATAGGGTGTGAACAACACTGGATACTGTCGAGTCGACCACGAAGCGGGTAAGACAGGTTTCATCGAGACGGTCATAATAGAGAACCTGGTATTCTATTATGACCGTCTACTTGTTCTTATTGTTGTCCTATTTTACTTCTCCATCACCCCTGAACCTCAGTGAACCATGATTGATCAAAGAGCTTTGTTGTGTTGCTTCGTATTAGGCCTCTCAGCAACGGCTTTAGCATGTAGGGTTATGATTGTAGAGAAATGTGAAACGATGGCTAATATCGACTCTCTTCATTATTGCATGTGAAAGTATACACGTTCCTCTTTAGCCTATTTATCCTTTTATGACAGTCAAGGTGGATATGGATCTAGGCACTATCTCGCTGAGCGTGTTTATGGATTGTCGCCTGTCGGATATCGGCGGGGTCAAGTCACGCTCAATCAAAGTCCCAAGAAAAACCAACACTCACATCACCATCCTCATTCGACTGCATACGAGTCCTGATATCACTTTTCGGAAAGTGAGTGACGTAGCATTTTACATCTTGGTTTTTAGTCGAGTCTGGATGCGAGCCAAGCTGCTCTTTGCTTATCTGTGTGCATTTGTCTCCAGTAAAAGCATTTGATTCGGATGTCGCGTCAATAGCATAGGGGGAGTTTCCCCATGAGTTGTCGTTTGCGATCTTGTACTCAGTATCAAGGTTATCCACAAATATGCCATTGGCTATACTAGGCTCTGCGGTCATAAATAATGCAATGGATAGGAAAATGTGTTTTTTCATAATGGTCATTTTTATTCATCATTCTGTTTACTAAGGTGGTATATGTTAAGTAGTAGCCATCAAAAAATCAATAATAATTTATCGTTTTACGATAAATTATTATTGATTTTTATTTTTAACTGATTAGTATTGCTAAAAAGCTAATCAATTATAAGGTCTATCATGTCGAAACAATCCATCAGCAACTTTAGCCGTAAACTTCTTACTCTATTCTGGTTTTCTATAGTGTTTTCAGTTGTGCTGAATACCGTATTCTGGTTTAGCGCTACTATGTTCAATGCAGAATGGTTTAATGCCAGTTTTCCGATTGAAGTGTCACTCCCTTTATCTACAGGGCGCTCTTTGATCGGTTACTTCCCTAGCATGATTTCTACACTACTTACAGTGGCATTATTGTGGCAGTTAATTGTGCTATTTCGTTTGTACGAGAAGGGAATTATTTTTGAACTTCAGAACTCTGAGTGCTTTAAAAAACTCAGCTATCTATTAATTGCTACGCCGTTTGTTGAACTTCTGATGGACGTACTTCTTAGCTTAGCTCTATCTTTCAATGATGGTAATTGGAACATGTCGTTTACAATCGACGATAGCGATATAACTATGATGATCATCGGTTTTATTGTGAGAGTAATTGCAGTTGTGATGGAAAAAGCAGCCGTTCTACAAGAAGAAAGCGAGCTGACAATTTAGTATGGCGATTATAATCAATCTGGATGTCATGTTGGCAAAGCGGAAGATGCGATCAAACGAGTTAGCCAAGCTCATTGGTATTACTGAACAAAACTTATCCGTTCTCAAAAATGGGCGAGCAAAGGCGGTCAAATTAGCGACGCTGGAAGCTATATGTACTCATCTAAATTGTCAACCGGGAGACATTTTAGAATATGTACCGAATAGCCAAGAGGATTCACCATCGTGACGTATCGCTGATAAAATTAATCTCAAAGGTGAGGAGTTTCAACATCTCTTTACCTTTGTCTACTTGAGCCACTATTGCTCCCGAAGCAATGTATCCTTAACGTCGAAACGTATTCCTGTGCATTTCCGTATTAGTTTCTAGCGAATCTTGTCCATATTTATAGTGAATATCAATTTATAGTTATTCACTCATTCCAATCATTAGAAAACAAGTCTGCCTTACTTATAAGTAACAATACTTTACTTAATTCTTAACAAGCCTATTGACCCAATCACACCGTTCGATATTATGGACGTCTAGATATCTAAGTGTCTTTATTTTTTATATGGAGTGACCATGAGAAGCTGTAAAAAAATCGCAATATTGCTACTGGCATTAACATTTGTATTGGGCGTAACAGGATGCGAGAAAAAAGACGAATCGGTTATCAAAATTGGTGCAACGGTGGGTCCACATGCTCAAGTTGTAGAGGCGGTCGCTAAAGAAGCAGAAAAGCAAGGGATTAACATTGAAGTGGTTGAATTTTCGGATTATATCACCCCGAATGCTGCGTTAAGCGATGGAAGTATTGACCTTAATAGCTATCAACATCAGCCGTTCCTCGATAACTATAACGATAATCACAACAGTAATTTAGTCTCGATTGGCCGTTCAATTTTGATGCGTATGGGAGTTTACTCCAACAAATACACTGCACTTGACGCGCTCCCTGAGAATGCTCGTATTGCGATCCCGAACGATCCGACTAATGGCGGCCGTGGGTTACTGCTACTTGAAGATGCAGGATTGATTTCGTTGAAAGAAGACGTTGGCTTTAGCGCCTCTTTGAAAGATATCGTCGCCAACCCAAAAAACATTATATTTGTTGAAGTAGAGGCTGCTCAACTGCCACGTACACTTGATGATGTAGATGCAGCAGCAATTACTATGAACTATGTGATGTCTTCTGGACTTGACCCGAAGAAACAGGGGATTTACTTGGAACCCAAAAATGCACCCTTGGCGGTAATGGTTGTTGCTGCACGAAATGAAGATAAAAACAAAAAAGTGTTTGAAACAATCCTCTCGATTTATCACTCTAAAGAAATGAATGACTTCTTAGATGCTACCTTTAAAGGCACCATCGAAGCGGCTAATTAAGCCAGACAGCAAGGTCCATCTCATTGTGTAACAAAGCCGGGTAAGTCATGAGTGACTGGTAGATAGTTGTACAGTGAGGGTATGTATTGTTAGTAAGCAGAGCATGTGTCTAATGCTCTGCTTGCTATCTCATTTGTAAATGGTTGGATTCAGAGTCGCTATTTAATAATGTCAGCAACATTTGCGATTAAACGACCAAGTTCCTCCCATTTTTCGTCATCGATAAGATCTGATGGGATCATCCATGTTCCGCCACAGGCAAACACGGCAGGAAGGGCTAGATAGTCATTGACATTTTTAGGGCTAATCCCGCCCGTTGGCATAAAGCTTACAGGATAAACCGCTGTGAGTGCTTTTAGCATATTCACACCGCCTGAAGGCTCAGCTGGAAAGAATTTTAATGTATCGAGGCCGAGTTCTATAGCTTGTTCAACAAGGCTAGGGTTATTGACACCTGGTACGATTTGTACGCCACGCTGCTGACAGTATTTGATGGTTGTTGGATTGAGCCCTGGGCTTACCACGAAATCGACCCCTGCTTCTATTGACTCGTCTACTTGCTGAGTGGTGATGACCGTTCCCGAGCCGATTAGCATGTCAGGGTAAGCTTTGCGCATATTTTTAATCGCTTGTGGCGCGGCTGGAGTACGGAAAGTCACCTCAGCGCAAGGAAGGCCATTATCAACGAGAATTTTTGCGAGCTTACCCGCTTTACTTGCATCTTTAATAGTAATTACAGGGACGACTTTTATGTCACTTAAACGTTGTTTAACAGTGGTCATGGCTTGTCCTTAGTCTAATCGAAGTTTGTCGAAATAATATGAATTAAAAAATGCCCTAACGCTATGATTAAATGCCATTTTTATTTAGAGTTGAACTCTGTTTATACTTAGGGATACCGACTAAATGCATACTTGGAATAATGCGATAAAAACAGCACTTGAACCTTTGGCAAATAGTGACAAAGCGCTACAGATGCAAGCTTACATGCGTCATCGGTTTCATTTCTATGGAATTCAGGCAACACAAAGAAGAGAGGTTTTGAAGCCTCTTTTTACAAAAGAACAGCTCCCCAATATCGCTGACTTACCTCGTATTATCAGAGAGCTATGGTTACTTCCTGAAAGGGAGTTTCAAATGGTTGCTGTCGACTTGCTCATTAAACGCAAAAAGCAGCTTCCAGAAACATTCTTAGCTGAAGTAGAGTGGTTGATCATAACGAAATCATGGTGGGACACAGTTGATTTGCTCGCTTCACACATTGTTGCCGCCCTGCATATCAACCATACTGCTCAAACTCAAGACTATATAAGCCGTTGGCGCGTCTCTGATAATATCTGGTTAAGGCGGTCCGCATTGCTTTATCAATTAAAGTTCAAACAGCAGACTAACGAAAGCCTTCTTTTTGAAGTAATCAAAGAAAATCAGGCTGATGAGGAATTCTTTATACAAAAAGCGATAGGTTGGGCATTACGGGAGTTCTCGAAAACTAACGCAAATTCTGTGGAGTCGTTTATTGACCAGCAAAACATTCAAGGGTTGGCAAGGCGAGAAGGACTGAAATGGCTGAATTGTGATGATTAGTTTCAATCCTTCATATGTAAGTCTTGAGATGATTTTCCTGATTCTTCGACCTAGATTGAATACTTGTCCCTCAGGGCCAATTACCTTATGCTTTTTACCAGTCAAACATTGAGGAATGCCAGCGAGGATTCACTGGCATTGCTACTAAATGTAATGTCTAACCCCTTACCGTGTTATACATGAATAACCTAATGATCCTGAGATCTTATCAACTTATCCTTGATTACTCTGCTTGTAACGGTCAAAAATAACAGCGGCTAGTAATATAATGCCTCGGACGACATATTGAGAAAACGGCGACATGTTAAGCAGGTTCATCGCATTTTCTACCGTTCCCAGAATCAATACCCCAGCAATAACATAGGACACTTTGCCTATGCCACCTTTGAGAGATACTCCCCCGAGCACACAAGCTGAAATGACGACCAATTCGAAACCTACGGAGGTCATTGGTTGACCACTTGTCATACGCGCCGCCAAAATAACCCCTGCAAGCGCTGAGATTAACCCTGATACGGTGAAAATGATCATCTTAGTTTTGACCACATTGACACCAGCCAAACGCGCCGCCTCTTCGTTACCACCTATCGCTAACGTATTGCGACCGTAAACAGTGCGATTGAGAAGAAAAGCGAATAGAGCAAAAGTAATCATGGTCAGCCATATCGGTGTCGGAATTCCTAGGATGGATGAGTTACCCAAAGCAAAAAATTTCTCTTCTGTGATACCTACTGCTCTGCCGTCGGAGATGATGTAGCCGAGACCACGAGCGATCTGCATGGTTGCTAACGTAGTGATTAACGCATTGATTTTCAGTTTCGCTATCACGAAACCGTTAAGTAGCCCAAATGCTGCACCAGACAATAAGCCAGCACCAATACCAAGTACCAAACTGCTCGTTGCATTAATTGCTACTGCGGTCACGACACCTGAACAGGCGATAATTGAAGCGACAGACAGGTCGAGATCACCGCAAGCTAAGCAGAACAGCATCGCACATGCCACCATGCCACTCATCGAAATAGCCAGACCAAGCCCTTTCATATTGATGAAAGTCGCAAAGTAAGGCACAAATAAGGCACATAGAATAAATAGGGCAGCGAACACGATCAGCATTCCGAATCGGTCCCAAATTCCGGCCAAATTAAAGGAGCGTTTTGCGTCCTGTGGTTCAAGAGGTTTTGTAGAGCTTGTTACAGACATAATAATATTCCTTAATTTTAAGCGTTAAGCGGCGGCCGAACCTTCTTGGTCTAACATTGCCAGACGAAGCGCAGTTTGCTCGTTAAATTCGTCGCGTTGTAATTCACCGGTCACAGCGCCTTCTTTCATGACAACGACGCGATCTGAGATACCCAATACTTCCGGTAAGTCGCTGGAAACGACGAGTACGGTCACCCCGTTTTCCGCCAGCTTAAAAATGAGTTCGTATATTTCTGACTTTGCTCCAACATCGATACCGCGGGTAGGCTCATCTAACAAGATGACGCTCATTGCTGTTGACAACCAACGGGCAAGAATGACTTTCTGCTGGTTACCACCGGACAGTTTTCCAATAGGTTGTTCTAAAGAAGAAGTTTTTACATTAAGTGCTTCTTTTTGCTTCGAAGCGTTTTTTTTCTCCCAGTCGAAATCAATCAAGCTTTTGAACTTTAGATTCCAAGGGCGAGCGCTAATGTTGGTGTTTTCTTGAACCGACATGATAGGAACGATGCCGTCGGCTTTGCGGTCTTCCGAGCACAGCGTAATGCCAGCTCGAATGGCATCTTGCGGGGTTTTCACGCCAATTTTGATATTGTGAAGAAACAGGTCTCCTGCATTTTTCTTATCGGCACCAAAAATAAGGCGAGTTAGCTCGGTTCGTCCAGCTCCCACTAAGCCAAATAGCCCTAAAATTTCACCTTGTTTGATATCCATTGATAGCGGCTGGCTTAACCCTGGGCCTTCGAAGTTTTCTATACGCAGGCCACTTTGACCATGCTGACGTGAACGATAGTTGTAGATATCGTTGATTTCGCGACCTACCATCAATTCCACTAAGCGGTCATGAGTCAGTTCTGACATATCATGGAATGATTGCACGTGCTCACCATCTTTGAAGATAGTAATTGCATCACAAAGGTCGAATATTTCTTCCATACGATGTGATACATACATGATGACTTTTCCAGAATCACGCAGTTCACGAATAACCTTAAATAGATTCTTAATTTCTCGTTGCGATAAGCTACTGGTTGGCTCATCAAAAGCGATAATTTGTGCATTGCGACTCAATGCTTTGGCAATCTCAACCATTTGCCATTGGCCAATAGAAAGATCCTTTAGTTGGCATGAAGGATCGAAGGTTTCACCTAAGCGTTCTAACTGAACTCGTGCATTTCTGTTTAGAGTTTCGGTGTCCACTCGGCCGCCCTTGGTTGGCAACTGTCCAAGATAAATATTCTCGGCAACCGTCAGCTCAGGAACGAGGTTGAGCTCTTGATAAATAATGGCAATACCGTGAGCAAGGGCATCATTAGTTGAGTTTAGCGCTACTTCTTTACCGTCAATGGCGATATGACCGTCAGTTGGTTGATGAAATCCGCTGAGAGTCTTGAGAAGCGTTGATTTACCAGCACCATTTTCGCCCATCAAAGCGTGAACACTGCCCGCATCGGCGCGGAAGCTAACGTTGTTCAATGCTTTAACACCGGGGAAGTGCTTAGAGATATTGCGAAACTCTATGTAAGAGGGGGACTTAGCCATGACATTCTCTCCGTTAAGTCAGGTGGTGACGACCCCATAAGGTCGCCACCGAAAGTGAGCTTATAGCCCTTTCTTAGCTAGTTCGTCTTTGAAGTTATCACGCGTGATAAGTACAACGTCTGTAACTTCTACAAACTTCTCTGGCTGGATATCGTCGGTCACCCATTTGTAAAGTGACTCGATACTTTTGTAGCCATGTACGTCTGGGCTAGGTAGCAGTGAACCGTAGAACCCTGTCGGCTGAGATTTAGCCAGTTCGTTCACTGCATCGACGCCATTGATACCAATACCGATTACGTCGTTTGCACTGAACCCCTGACCTTCAGTAGCTCGTACACCGCCTAGTACAGTATTGTCGTTCATGCCTAAAACTAGCCACTGCTTAACGGTTGGGTATTGAACAAGCAGAGAGTTTGCTGCGTCTAGCGCACCTGGGATGTCGTTGGTTTTCGTTGGTACACGATAGATCTGATCGACAGGGAAGCCAGCTTGTTCTAGTGCCGAAATCGAGCCATCTACACGACGACGTGCTGTATCAAGCTCGTCAGCGGTGATTGCCATTACACCTGTTGTAGAGGCATCCCAGTTACGTCTCTGCATTTCACTGTAAAGCTCCGTTCCTTGGCGCTCGCCGATAGCGGTTGCTGCCATCATAACCAATGGAACGTTGGTCATCGGCTCGCCTTTCGCATTCAGGAATTGGTCATCGACTGTCACAACTTTCAGGTCATAACTTTTTGCCTTCGCCATAATTGCAGGACCTAATTTAGGATCAGGTGTGCAAATAACGAAACCTTTCGCACCTTGTGCCGCCAGTGTGTCGATAGCATTAAGGGTTTTTTCGCCATCGGGCACAGCCATTTTTACGACTTCAAAGCCTAAATCTTTACCTGCTTTTTCAGCGAATGACCATTCTGTTTGGAACCATGGTTCCTCCGGTTGCTTAACTAGGTAGCCTAATCGAGTTTCATCGTTAGAGCCGAAAAAGGCATTGGCAGAAGCGCTTAGTAAAGTAATGCCAGATAAGGCCGCGACTGTGAGTAGTTTTTTTAGTTTCATTGTTATCCATCCGCTGGTAGAGGTGAGTGTTCGCCCTACATATTTGTGGATCTTGGAATAATTATTAGTGATAAGAATCACAGCTGAGGAATGTAGCGTTTTTGTCCATTTATTTAGCCGCAGAGACTATGATGTAGCTCTCGGTTGGTGGGTTTTTCGTGATTTGAGATTAATTTGTCAGCACTTGAAATGTTAAATTTGCTAATTGTTGTGTGATTCTAGCTCGATTTCCCCAGGTGTTAGAGAGAACACAAAAAACGTCTCGTGGCGTTTTTGTCCATAAAGTTAGCGAGCCTATTTATGGGATAACGGCTTCGCTCTCGCTATAACTGCAAGAGGATTTAGTTTGCTGACCAAAAGTTGGAGCTCTTATGGACACATTGAAAACACATCAGCAGCATGTAATTGGTTTAGATTTCGGATCGGACTCTGTACGTGCTCTTGTCGTTAATGCAGACACAGGCAAAGAAGTATCTTCGTCTGTTGTCTATTACCCAAGATGGATCAAAGGACTTTATTGTCAGCCTGATCAATCTCAGTTCAGGCATCACCCCCAAGATTATCTGGATGCGATGACCGACGCTATCCAAGAAGTGTTGAGTACAGTTTCACCTACCGTAACTTCTTCTGTCGTGGGTATTGGTGTTGATACAACTGGTTCGACACCTGCGCCAATTGATGAAAACGGTACCATTCTCGCTTTACTTCCAGAGTTCGAAAACAGCCCCAATGCGATGTTCGTTTTATGGAAGGACCATACATCGGTAACTAAAGCCGATTTGATTAATGAGCTAGCACACTCGGGAACCTATACCGATTACACCCGCTACATCGGTGGGGTGTATTCATCGGAATGGTTCTGGGCTAAAGCTGCGTGGGTCAGTGAACAAGATGAACAAATTGCAAAGCGAGCCTATAGCTGGGTAGAGCTTTGTGACTGGATTCCAGCCACTCTTTCCGGTAATCAACATCCTCAAAAACTACGCCGTAGTATTTGTGCTGCTGGGCATAAAGCCATGTGGCACGACAGCTGGGGTGGTTTGCCTGACCAAGCGTTCTTAAGCGCAATTTCTCCAACACTCGATGGTATTCGTGACCGCATGTTTTCGGATGTATTCACATCAGATCAAGCGGCTGGGTATCTCTCGAAAGAGTGGGCAGAGCGATTGGGACTACCGGAAGGTATTGCCATCGCCATTGGTGAGTTTGATTGCCATATGGGTGCCGTTGGAGCGGGTGCTGGCGCCAATGACTTAGTGAAAGTCATTGGAACCTCGACCTGTGACATTTTAATGGTGGAAGCAGAGCAGGTCGGTGACCGCACTATTCATGGGATTTGTGGCCAAGTAGAAGGCAGTGCTATGCCCGAGTTGCTCGCTTTAGAAGCGGGGCAATCAGCGTTTGGTGATATGTACGCTTGGTTTAAAAACGTATTGATGTGGCCATTGCAGGCTTATGTAGAGCGTAACCCAGACTTTGCGTTGACCGCGGAAGAGATCGCTTCTGACTTACTGCCCATGCTTTCGGAAGCGGCAGAGCAGCAAGGCATTGATCAGTACACACCAGTGGCAATGGATTGGCTTAATGGTCGACGTACACCCTATGCAAATCAGCGTTTAAAAGGTGCAATTTGCGATTTGAATCTTGGCAGTGCTTCACCCGCTATATTCTCAGCGCTTGTAGAGTCGACAGCGCATGGTGCAAAAGCGATTGTGGATTGCTTTATTGAACAAGACGTAACCGTTGAACGCGTGATTGCCATTGGTGGTATTGCTCAGAAATCACCGTATGTAATGCAAATGTGTGCTGATGTGATAGGCCGCGAAATCGTCGTCGTAGAGTCGGAGCAATGTTGTGCCTTGGGAGCTGCGATATTTGCTGCAGTAGCCGCGGGCGTTTACCCAAATACCAAAGCAGCACAAAGTGTGATGGCCAGCCCCGTTCGTCAAGCCTATTTACCACACCCAGAAGTACAAGCGATGAGAGCGGAGCGATATGCGACCTATCGTCAATTAGGGCAGCACATGGAGCAGCTTGCTGAATTTCATCAATCTCAGGAGCGTGACAATGTCTGAACAAACAGTATGGAGCGACGTTGATCTAACCACAGAACGCCTTAAAGCACTTCGTCATCAAGTTTGGCAAGCCAATATGGACCTCCAGCGCCATAACCTTGTGACCTTCACTTGGGGGAATGTTTCAGGCATCGACCGTAAGTCAGGTTTGGTCGTCATTAAACCGAGTGGTGTTGAATACAGCGAACTCAGCGCCGACAACATGGTAATTGTGGATCTACAAGGCCGAATCGTTGAGGGAGAGATGAATCCTTCTTCAGATACCGCGACGCATTTAGAGCTTTACCGTCAATATCCCGATATTGGCGGTATTGTCCATACTCATTCGCCACAAGCGACAGCATGGGCTCAAGCAGGTCGCGCCATTCCGGCACTGGGTACCACTCACGCGGACTATTTCTATGGTCAAATCGATTGTACTCGAGCATTGAGTGACAAAGAGATTGCTGAAGATTATGAGTTAAACACCGGCAAAGTGATTGTTGAAACCATTGGTGACGGAGACGCGATGGCTGCTCCCGGTATTCTTGTTAAAGAGCACGCGCCGTTTACTTGGGGGAAAGATCCACATCAAGCTGTACATAATGCTGTGGTGGTGGAGGTGGTTGCTGGTATGGCATTACAAACATTACAAATCAACTCGAGCGTAAGTTCGATTAATCCATCGCTCTTGGATAAACACTATTTACGTAAGCACGGCGCAAACGCCTACTACGGTCAAACCAAAAAATAAGGATACATGATGAATATTTTCAATGAGAAACAAGTATGGTTTGTGACAGGTTCTCAGCATCTGTATGGCCCAAAAGTTTTAGAAAGTGTGGCAAATAACAGTGAAGAAATCATTGCTGGTCTAAATGCAGCTCCAGGAATTTCTGTAGACATCGCTAACAAAGGCACAGTAAAAACGCCTGACGAAATCCTTGCTGTCTGCCGTGCAGCGAACAACGATCCGAATTGTGTCGGCTTAATGCTCTGGATGCACACCTTCTCTCCCGCGAAAATGTGGATTGCAGGCTTAACTCAACTTAACAAACCATTCCTACATCTACATACACAGTTTAATGCGCAACTGCCATGGGATGAGATTGACATGGATTTCATGAATCTCAATCAAAGTGCGCATGGTTGTCGCGAGTTCGGTTTTATTGGTACTCGTCTGAATATTGAGCGAAAAGTGGTTGTGGGCCACTGGAAAGACGAGCAAGTGCATAAAGATGTTGATGAATGGTGTCGCGCCGCAATTGGTGTAGAAGCCGGCAAACAACTTAAAGTTGCACGCTTTGGTGACAACATGCGCCAAGTCGCCGTAACGGAAGGCAATAAAGTCTCTGCACAAATTCAATTTGGTTACGAAGTGAATGCTTATGGGCTGGGTGAGCTGAGTGATGTAGTCAACTCGGTATCAGAATCAGATGTAAATCATTTGCTTGACGAATATGCATCAACCTATGAGATGGCGCCAGAGCTTCTAAATGATAAAGACCAAAAGATATTGATGGTGCAAGAAGCTCGTCTCGAGTTGGGTATGGAATCTTTCCTCAATTCGGTTGGTGCGAGCGCTTTCACTAATACGTTCGAAAACTTAACGGGCCTAACGAATCTACCAGGACTCGCGACACAGCGATTGATGAGTAAAGGCTTTGGTTATGGTGGTGAGGGTGACTGGAAAACGGCTGCTATGACTCACATTATTAAAGTAATGGGGCAAGGTAGGGAAGGCGGAACTTCATTTATGGAAGATTACACCTACAACTTTGGCGGGAAAGGTCAGGTTTTGGGGGCTCATATGCTCGAGGTCTGTCCATCTATCGCCGCGGTGAAACCTAAACTAGAGATCCACCGTCACACAATAGGTTGTCGTTGTGATATCCCACGTCTGATTTTTAGTGGTCAATCTGGTGAAGCACTGAATGTATCTGTTATCGACCTTGGTGATCGCTTTAGAATGGTGGTGAATATGGTTGATACTATTACTCCACCAGCATCATTACCGCATCTTCCTGTTGCTCATGCATTGTGGGAGCCACAACCTAGCCTTAATGTGGCAGCGGCGGCTTGGATTCACGCTGGTGGCGCGCATCATGCGGTTTATAGCCAAGCGGTAACCTTGTCTACACTGGCTGACTACGCAGAAATTCTAGGCATCGAAATGGTCGTGATTGATAATGACACTAACTTACGTCAGTTCAAACAAGACTTACGTCACAACGGCGTTTACTACCGCTAATTAATCTCAATAATGTGCTCCTACAAGGGAGCACTTTGGAGTCAATTTGTGAATGATACAGATGTAGTTGCTACGCCCATTTATCAATTGGATAAATCATGCTGGGTACTTAAGCTCGACAGTGCGCACCCCACGAGTTTTGAACTTCAATTCGATGGTGAAATTCATTATGTTGGTGTTATTGAGGTTATGAATAACGGAAACCTGATTTCAGTATCGGAAGCTAACTGGAAGTTTCGGCACAAAACGGATCGGCTAGAGCAATGGTGTCAGGTGCAACATTCAGAAACGTTGTCGATTAACATGAATTACTATTTTTCTGGCGATGTTCTGGTGATTGAATACCTAGCGCGCAATAGCGTACCTACACGTTTAGATATCCGCCATGAAATTCGACATCTACCGCGCCCTATTGATAAGGAAGCCCCCCCTAAACCTCACTTCCCTTGGCAACATAGAAGAGACGGTCTGCCGAGTGACTTTCTATCCAAAACGGAGAAGACCGATTTTTTCAGAGAAGCGTTTTCTGCTAAACAGTGGATTATTCTGGATAAACTGTGAGGAATCACGGTGACACTATTTCGTAGCCAGAATAGACTGACATAAACCTCAATATAGATAATGCATGCAAAACAACGATCCATTAAAGCCCGGGTATAACTTTGACGCTCACCTTGTGGCTGGCCTCACTCCTATTATTGAAGGAGATGAGCTAGATTTTGTCATTGACCGACCAAATGGGATGAAAGGTTTCATTATTAACCTCACCAGCCAAGGAGAGGGTACTATTTTCCATGGCGATGAGGCTTTTGATGTAAAAGCGGGTGACTTACTGCTCTTTCCACCGAGTGCGACTCACTTTTATCATCGTAAAGAAGACAATGCCTCTTGGTTCCACCGATGGATTTATTTTCGTCCACGTGCATTTTGGAACGAATGGCTTTGCTGGCACGAACAGCATAAAGGGGTATATCTCACCAAGGGAATAGAAAGCAGCACGGTTTCAATGTTAGAGAAGCTGTTTATCGATATAGAATATATTTCCAAATCCGATATGCCTTATCGCGATGATTTAGCGATCAACCTTCTTGAACAACTGATTATTCGCTGTAAAAGTATCCAGCCAGATGTCGTCAATAAACCTCTCGACCCACGTGTGATTGAGGCGATGAACTATATGGCACAAAATTTAAGTCAAAGTTTCTCTCTAGAAGACATTGCGGATTTTACTTGTTTATCCGCTTCACGTTTAGGTCACCTATTTCGTGATGAAGTTGGTATGACGATTACTCAATGGCGAGACGACCAACGAGTCAGCCGAGCTAAGCAACTCTTGGTGACCACTAACTATTCGGTCAACAGGATAGGCAGGGTTGTCGGCTATACCGATCCCCTCTATTTTTCACGAGTCTTTAAACGCAAGTCTGGTGTTAGCCCTAAGCTTTATAGAGAGCAAATCACTTAGTCGCGGCAAGAAAATATCTTGCTTTCCCACATAATAAACTCGGTATATCGCATGAATTACCAATTGCTCGCTTTGGACCTTGATGGTACGGCACTCAGAAATGATCATACTTTAAACCCTTGGGTCAGAGACTATGTTCAAAAAATTGTAGATAAATATCATGTTGTGGTTGTTACAGGGCGCCACCATACCGCAGCAAAACCTTATTATGACCAATTGGGTGTTACCTTGCCGATTATCTGTTGCAACGGTGTTTACCAATACAACTATGTAAATAAGCAGGTTGAAAGCGGGACACCAATTCCCCCAACCTTGGCTAATGCGTTCCTGCAACTCGCTTTTGACTATGACTTGAAAATAGTGATGTACACTGATTCTGGTATGGCGGTTTGGGACCAAGACCCCATGCCATATATCTTACCTCTAAAACAATGGGCTGATAGTTATCCCATCGATAAACGACCTAAAATTTACTTTGTGGAAAACCTAGTTCAAGAACAGCAAAGAGCGGAGTGCATTTGGAAGTTTGTGGTTCAAGGCAGTACGGATAACTTCAACCAGTTTTTGCAAGAAGAGCTAATTACCACTCATTTTTCGGGTTCTATTTCAGGAACCAACCGAATTGATTTAGCCATTAAAGGACACAGTAAAGGCCGAGCGCTACTGGACTATGCATCTAATATGTCGCTTGATATAAACCGAATTGTTGCGATCGGAGACAATTTCAACGATGTTTCAATGCTTTCTATGGCGGGTTGTGGTGTCGCGATGCTAAATGCTAGCGAGAAAGTACAAAACTCCGCTGATCGGGTGACAAGCACGGACAATCAAGGAGAAGGGTTAGCTTTATTATTAAAAGAACTTTTTCCATTGAAGTGAAGCGTTAAGAGTTAACTAGTAAATGACTCGCTTTGTAGCACTTTTTCTCATGTCTTGTATGAAGACGTAGTAAGTATTTGGTCTTCGGTGTCTATTGAGATAGTATTTTACAAGAAAACGCGCATAATCTTGCTATACAACACCTAAAGAAGAAATTACCTATGACTACCTTTCAATACTACTTTCACCAACTGCCTTGCTTCGATTGTAAAAAAACAACCGTAAGTACTGATCTGGGTTGGTTAACGCCTGCGATGAAAGATGATGCTATCGCACAAATAACGGCGACGCTTGCGCAAGGTGAGGTTACGCCTGATCTTTCAGCAAACGTGGTATGTACTAAAGAGGAAGCTCGTGATTACTTATTACTGAATTTTTTCGGTTATTCGGAAGAAGAGCTAGAGAGTGGGATCGAAGCGGAAGATGAGAAAGAAGTCGCGGATGAAATCGTCGAGTTGCTAGAAGAAGGTAACGATACCATCACCTTTGAACATGAAATCGCACTGCAGTGCTGTGCAGACTGCGACGTTGAAGAAGAGTCAAACTAACTCTCGTATTAGACTAGGCACTCGCATTAAAGTCAGCGTGTTTATCAAACACGTATGATGTTTAAATGATGGAAGGCGTTAGCGGATTGAAGTTCGCTAACGCTTTTTTGTATCTCTATGACCTATTTCTAAGCTGAGTTAGATCCTATGGTGTCTTACTTTCTACAATACCTTGTGCATTCAGTTGGGAAATGATCTCCGCAGTTTTTTCTCTGAATAAATCTCTTAATAAGCGTACGGTCGGTGTGATCGATTGTCGGCTTGGACACACTAACCATAGCTCCGTAGGTGTTGGCTTAAACGTGCGCATCACATTGATGACATCACCAGAAAGTAGCTCGCTTGACATATCTAGACAAGATTTTATCGCAACCCCTTTTCCCGCAACACACCAACGTCTCACAAGGTCGGCGTCGTTCGAAGCTCTATTTCCTTTCAACTTCACTTTATGGTCATGAATTCCATCATTAAATACCCACTCATCTTGCAAAATGTCATGGAGTTGGTAGAGCAACCCATTGTGTTGAGACAAGTCTTTGGGTTCATTTGGTGCTCCCTTTTCAGCTAAATAATCAGGGCTAGCACACAGGATTCTGGGGACATCACAAATTTTAAAACCGTACATATTGGCGTCAGTCGGGGAGCCATAACGCAGCGCCATATCAACAGAATCTCGATAAAAATCTATATTACTATCACTGATGTTAGTGCGGAGTGCAGCGTTAGGGTATTCAAGTAAAAACTCATCAAGCCAAGGTGTGACTAAGTTTCGGCCTAGATCGGATGAAAGCGCAATACGAATTTCACCATCGACAATACCAAGCTCTTCGCGGATGTTGATCTTAGCTTGAGCTAATATTTTTAAGGCTTGTTCACATTCCGGTAAATAACGTTCACCTGCTGAAGAGAGCCTTAGGTGGCGAGTCGTTCTTACAAATAATTCAGAGCCCAACGCGGCTTCAACACGTTTCACGGCGGCGCTTGCAGTCGCAGTGCGCATATCAAGATTGGTTGCTGCTGCGGTGATACTGCGAAACTCCGCTACTTTTAAAATGACCTGTAAGTCTTCAAGAAGCATATTATCTACCTGTATTGAATTATATTCTAAACATGGAGTTGGGATATTTCCTTATCCCAATCTGCAAATGGGTTATCTCTACTTATCTCTTCTAAGTTAGCTTCAAACAGTTAATTTTCAAAACTAATTTGATAATAATTCAAATGTGAGGCTGTTTTTCATTAGCAATCTTTTCACTATCATTTTTCCATATCGACAACGTAGCGCAATACACATTGTATGGACGAAATCTACGATCTAGGGAGACAAGATGACTAAGAAAATCACAATGGGTGTAACGGATTTGTCGTTCCACCGTACAACGGCATCACTGGTTACCAATGTATTGAAAGCGTTGGGGTTCGAGGTAGAGCGTATTTTCTCTCCTCATCAAGAAAACTTTGAGAAACTGAAAGCGGGTGAAGTTGACATGCTCTCTTCGGCTTGGCTTCCATCAAGCCATGGTATCTACAAAGCTGGTGTTGAGGAAGTCGAGCCATTGATCGAGCTTGGACTTCATTATGAACCTTATGCGTTGTGGGGGGTACCTAACTATGTACCCAAAGAAGCGGTGTCTGAAGTCGCCGATCTTTTGAAGCCTGAAGTAGCAAAGAGAATGAAAGCCCAAATTCAGGGCATTAACCCAGGTGCTGGCATAACGCGTTTCTCGATCCAGATGATGAAAGAGTATGGGCTTAGTGATTCGGGTTATGAGTTTTTCACGGGTAGCGAAGGTGATTGCTTCGATGCTTTTGAAAGTGCAGTCGCAAACAAAGAGTGGGTGGTAGTGCCACTGTGGAAACCACAATTCCTGCATTATCGCTATGACATTCGGGAGATTAAAGAGCCTAAAGGTTTGCTCGGAATTGTTGACAGAGCGGTACTTCTTTTAAGACATGACAAGAAGCATTTGTTTAGCGAAGAACAGATTCAGAAGCTCGATTCATTGCGATTCTCAAACGATATTATTGCCGAGTTGGATTATAAAGTTTGCCGTGAAGGTAAGTCACAAGATGCCGTAACACATGCTTGGTTGGTTGAGAAGGACCTGATCTAGTCGCTATGTCGTCTGCAATACCGTTACATTTTTATGTTACCTAATAATGGTAATACGATTATCAAATATTAATTGGTAATAATTCAAATATTAGGCGGTTTATCTGGAATGGAAATTCACTAAGATTAACTCGTCTAATTCAAGGAGAAAGCACAATGTCAGTACCATCAAAAATGAAGGCGATCGGATTTACTCAATCACTTGCGATTACAGAACAAGACAGTTTATTTGAGTTTGAAACGAGTCTGCCAGAACTAAAAAATAATGACTTACTGGTAAAAGTAAGCGCGACTTCAATCAACCCTGCCGACGCAAAAATTCGTATTCGTAATGCCAAAGATAAAACTCTTGAGCAGCCAAAAGTGCTGGGTTATGACGCAGTAGGAGAAGTGGTTGCCAAAGGCCAAGACGTGGAAGGTTTTGAAGTAGGCGACCGTGTGTACTATGCGGGCGACGTAACACGTATGGGGGCTAACGCAGAATATCAAGCCGTAGATTACCGCATTACTTCTCAAGCGCCTAAGAGCTTATCTGACCAAGCTGCGGCTGTTATGCCATTAACAACACTTACCGCTTGGGAAGCGTTGTTTGACCGCCTGCGAGTTCGCCCTGAAGAGAAAAAATCTATCCTGATCATTGGTGGAGCGGGCGGTGTTGGTTCAATTATGATTCAACTGGCTAAGCAATTGACCAACCTAGATGTTATCGCAACAGCTTCAAGACCTGAAACCGAAAAGTGGGTAAGGGATATGGGAGCGGACTATGTGGTGAACCACCGTAACCTTGTCGAGTCGGTGCGAGAGCAAGGCATTCAGCATGTCGATTACATATTTAATGTCGCCGATACCAAAGGGCACTGGGATGCAATGGTAGAACTGATTGCACCACAAGGCATGATAAGTTCGATTGTTGAGTTCGATGGCGGAATCAACCTATCGGCATTACAAGGTAAATCTGCAGGCTTTATTTGGGAGCTTATGTTTACACGTTCACTGTTCAACACAGACGATATCCAGAAGCAGCAAGATATCCTATTCCAAACGGCTAATCTGATTGATGCGGGTCGCATTAAATCGACGCTTACGACAACGTTGCATGACTTTAGCGTCGAGACACTTAAAGAAGCACACCAGCGTATTGAAAGTAGTGCATCTATTGGTAAAACGGCTATTAAATACTGATCTTGATAATTAAATACTTATCTTGATAGTTAAATAATGGTCAGTTCGAATAGAAAAGCCCCTGAACTCTGAACTGAATTGATTTCTGATCGAAACTTCAACAGGGGCTTTGTTTTATTGTCATTCACTTTGCTTCTAGAACCTTCTTGAGTTGAAGCTGGAATAAACTTAATGCAAAGATTTATTAGCGAGTATTGCTAAGCAATGGTTGATGAAGTCTTCATAGTTAGATGCCTTATCGTATTCAATTTTCAATGAACCGTGGAACATCAGTGTCACTGTTACGTCTTTATAGCTTAACCAACAAGTGTAGCCATCATAATCGTGCCGAGCAGAAATTTCTCCCAATTGATATTGGTTATCCAGTTGCTTGCCAGATGAACGAATATAATCAAACACTCGAAGAAACTCTTTAGTTGTGATTTTGTTGTCCATATATCGCTCCAGCTACGTATTCAATGAAAATTTATTAAGTGCTTGTATTTAAAATCATTACGGCTTAATTCTACATTCCGATCACAAAAATAACTCTATGTGCTTTATATAAACCACCTCTTAATTGAACAAGGTGCTACTTCCGACTATTCACTTTATTTTTTCTACATTGGGCCGCTTTTTAGTTTATCCACTATTCTGCCATACACCTTAAATATAGCGTATGTCATAAACAGGCATAACGACGTTGGCTCTTGGATCTAAAGATAACGAGCAGGGAGGTATGGTAGCGTAGGGGGAACTTCGTAGAACAGCGCTTAATAAAACTGATTTAGAAAAGTCACTGAGATGGAAATGCCCAATTGTCAGTTGGAGTAAATGGTTATTCCCCCCTGTCAATGTGAGTTTGGCCTATAGAAAGTGATCCGAAATATTTGAACATAAATATCCTTCCAATAATTGGTTGTCCAACTAATAGGGGGGGAGGGGCGGCATAGATGGTGATTCTATATTCAAAGTTAATGCCTTCTAGGGCTTTCTTTCCCGCACAAACTGTTTCGGCGTCATGCGCGCAATCTGCTTACATTCACGTGTCATGTGTGCCTGATCGGCAAAGCCTTGCTCCAGCGCCAGATCCGCCAAAAATATATCTGGCTGCGCTCGAAGCTGCTCTAAAGTCTGCTTCACCCGTATAATCCGCTGGTAATGTTTAGGAGTAATCCCCAGCCATTTCTGAAATTTACGCTCTCTCTGGCGTTGGCTGAGCGTCCCTAGCTGCTGATGAATAATGTGACCGACATCCTGAGGTTCACATTCTGCAATCAGAGCTTGGGTCCAGCGATATAACGCAGAAATTCTCGCCGATGGCGAACGCGCTGCTTGCAGAAGTACAAATGTCGGGAACGCCGAAGAAGAAAGAGGGTGATCGCCCTCAATCCGCAACGGTCGCTCTAGGCGTTTACCAAACAACTGATAATCGACTGCCGGATGAAAACGCACACCTGCCATCACTGTGCCCGGCGGCAGACTGATCTGACGCGCCAGGGTGCTGACTGGTAGTAGAAGAACCCCCGGTACCTGCCACTCGCCGTCTATCTGCACCTCATTTTGCAAAATGAACATCACTCCTGTACCGGCGTCACTGAGTAATCGCCTACGCACGATTTGTGTCGTGTCAGGTTCTACAGAAACCGACCAGATTGCTTGAATATGGCCGGCTAACATCCCCTGTGGTTTGAAAATATCAAAGTCCAAATTCAAACGTATTGTCCTATTTAGCCTCAACTTAAATAATAAAGTCGTATAATTTACTTTTTATAGTATGGAGTTGAGGTGTAAGTAGTGAATTACGGCTTAGATTAGCCCGAGTTAAGTTATTTAGGTTGGTACACTCCCACCTGTGGCTTGAATGCTTTCACTATTCGGTTCCAACTGTTGATGGCATTGATTGCAATCGTTAGGTTGACCATAGCTTTATCTCCAAAGGTATTCAAGGTGAGCTGATAGGTATCATCACTTACTGGCAGACCAGCCGTCAGCAATTCAGCCCAGCCCAGCGCAACATGTTCCGCATCGCTGTAGAAATGCATGTCTTTCCACGCACTAAGCCCCCAGATACGTTCAGGCTTTTCACCCAGTTTGAGTGCATCTTTACTGTGCATGTCGATACAAAATGCACACTGATTGATTTGCGAAATACGCAACTTTACCAGTTCCCATATAGTCATGTTCATTGTGTCTGACTGACGAAATTGCTCATGGAAATACGCTTCCTGAGTATACAGAATGTTCATTGCCTTTGGCGCTATGTCAATGTATTTTAGTCGTTTTTGCATGGTTTCTCTCCTGTGTTTTTCACATGATAAAAAACGCGCTTAGCAATAGATTGAAGATTTTCGACACTTGTTTGGGAAAGGTAAACGTTCGGTTCAGACTTTCTCAGCTCCCTAGGTAACCAGGCTCAAATTATGATGGTGTTACGAAAGCCAGTAATAAGAGTTCATACTGAATATTAAAGTCTAATATTGGAAAGGCGGGAGTGCCATAAATTCACTCTCATTTCTAACTCGAAAATGTCCATTTCCGCGTTAACGTAATTACTCCGTGGAAGATCGAGCTACTGGAATTTCAATACTTTTTCTCATGGCAAGCTATCGACGTGGAATTGCCAGTTGGTGATGTTGTAGTAGAGAGTATGCATATGAAAAATAATGCTTAACGGTATTTTACACTTTCAATTATCTAGTCCCACAAATCAACTATTTGCACAAAATCTAATATACACCTCACTAATATATTTATTAGTGAGGCATAATTACACCTATTATTTTATATAATAAGACCAAAATTAACGTCATGGTTAAACTCCATAGAAAACAATTAGTAATAGGTGTCTGATGCGTTTTTTAACTTGTTTTGCTTTAACTAGTTCTATTTTTTTGTCAGCTTTGAGTTTTGCTGAAGAGCTAAAGATTTTCACTTGGGAAGACTATATCTCTAACACTCTGATAGAAGAGTTTGAAGAACAGTACGGTCATACTGTTTCTCAAGTTTATTTTGAAAATGAAATGTTGCGTGATGCTGTTGTGTATTCAGGTAAAGCCCTAGCCTATGATTTGTTTATCATTGATGGGCTAACCATTGGCGAACTGGGCAAAGCAGGCATATTAGGGGATTTGTCTAATACTTTGAAGGAAGGCAATGCAAACTTTACAGAGGTGTCTCGCAGAGTTTGCGGAGTTAACGGCATTCCGTACTCTAATGGTGCCATGGGGGTCGCCTTTCGGTCTTCAAGAGCTACCGAAGGTATAACCTCTTGGATGGACGTTTTCGACTACGCATTAGAACACCCTCAAACGGTTGTGATTCCTGATGACGATGTAGATACCATTGCAATCGCATTATTGGCGTTAGGATTTGATCCTATGACCGAAAATGAAGTCGAATTAGCTCAAGCGTATAAACTGTTGATGAAGGTCCGTGAACAGCTATTAGTAATAAGAGCGGGGGTTAGCTATGCCCTAGACACAAAATCGGGCTCTAAAATGGAAGTTGCCGTTATCTATTCAGGAGAAAAAGAACAAATAGCGTCGTATACAGAGCAAGATGATTGGATCTATACCATTCCTCAAGAAGGCACTTTGATGTGGCATGAATGCTTTAGTGTCCATAAAGACAGGCCTATTAGCAAAGCGTCAATAGAGTTCCTTAACTTTATTAACACACCTGAAAGATCGGCATTAAATGCTGAAGAGATGTGGTTCGCAAGTTCGAACAGACACGTCCTGGACTTAGCATCTGATGATTATCTGTTAGATGAAGAGTTGTTCCCAAAGCGATTAGACAGCGGTTCATCGTTTACCTATAAGACACTAAGCAAAGAAGCTTCAAACCTGAGAAGCCAAATACTCTTTGTTATTCATAACCAAAGATATAAAACCAACAAATGAAACTGTCTCTAAAGATCAATTATATTCTACTTCCTGTTATGGTAGTAATTTTCTCCATCGCTGGAGTTTTTTCGTACACCAGTCAAAAAATGCAACTGAACTCGTCGCTATCGGAACAATTACAAAGTGAACTTACTCATATCTCTCATGACCTTAATGAAGCGCTTAGAGAGCTCGATTTTGCGATTAGAATGAGTCTAGAGAACTACTATATTCAAAAGTATCTTATTGAAATATATGATGACACCGCTCAGTACTACACGGAGAAAGAACTGGCGGGGTATATTAATCAATTAAAGCTCAATCACGGTATGATCGAGAGCTTTGCTCTAGTGGATATTAATGGCGAAGAACTTATCTACTTTAATACGTCGGACCCATTTGCCAAATACTCTGCTGATACGGTTGTGACGGATCACCTTGCTGCGATTCAACAAGAATTAGACTTGAAAGGTGTGGCTCGAGTTAATGCCTCTACCTACAAACTGAACGATGGTGTTGAAGGCCCTGAATTTTTAGTTGTAAAGACATTTACACCCGAGCAGAGTTTTACTGTCCCAACTTTTTCTTATGGGCAGACATTACTTACTGCAGTGGTTCGCTCCAAAATTAGGCACTACAATGAATTTCAAGAGTCTGTGAAAAGTAAGCTTGATCCTGGTGCTCAACTGATAATTAGACCTAATACTACCTCGTACTCGCTGGGGAACGAAGAACAGATAAAAGATATTACCCTGCCAGACTATGAATTGGGTTTTCAGTTAATACATGACTTATGGTCTATCAAAATTTGCCTACCTCAAATACATCTCAATGAGTTGTATAAGCCCTTTCAACTTCTTTACGCTGTTATTGTTTTGTCAGTAACGGCTGTCACTTTCTTACTACTAAAGTGGCTTATCGTAAAACAAATCATTAAGCCAGTGGAGATACTTACTAAGAACGTGGAGTCCGTAAATTATGATGACTTAGTCTACATAGAGCGTTCCAAAAGTAACGACGAAGTCTCCATCCTTACCAATAAGTACATTAATTTGATTACTGATCTCGATGATCTGGCAAAAAGAGACTCTCTGACAGGCTTACCAAATAGGAAAAAATTCAATTTAGATATCATGCGTATAATAAATAACTGCACCGAAACAGATACAAAGTGCGCCGTTATCTACTTTGATATTGATAACTTTAAACACGTAAATGACAAGTACGGACATCATGTGGGTGACCACTTATTCGTAGTGTTTGCAGAACGCCTTGTCGAGAGCTTTGTTGATTTTGAGTGGGAGAGTCTGACTATCTCCGAGTTTGAGTTCGCCAGGCTATCTGGAGATGAGTTTGCCATCATAGTTGGTGGATTGGACGACTTAGATATACTTACCGAGTTTTCCCATCGAATTCTCTCTCTCTTTGAGGACGGCTTCGAAGTGGATGGTACTCAATTTGATATTGGGGTCAGTGTCGGTATTTCTGTTTACCCTGATGATGCTAAGTCTGTCACCGAACTGGTTAACAATGCTGATTCAGCGATGTATGCCTGCAAAAATGTCGCGGGAAGAAACCATTATCAATTCTATTCAAAAGAGATGGATAGAGAAATAAAGCGTCATACTCAAATTAATGAAGACTTGAAAGATGCGATTAAATCTAACGAGTTCTATCTAACCTATATGCCTGTTTATGATATCGAAAAAGGTAAGATAAAAGGTGCAGAAGTTCTAATCCGAACGAGCCACGAGGCTCTACTCTCCTACGGGCCAGCGGATTTTATACCTGTAGCAGAATTGTCAGGCTTAATTAAACATATTGATTATTGGGTTTTTGAAAATGCTCTTCAAAAACTGTCCGTCTGGATAGAAGAGCTGGATTTTGATGGTACATTAGCGATTAACTTCTCATCTTGGCAACTCTCTAATTCCGACTTTGTCAATGTACTTTCTGGGTTACTGACACGCTATGAGATTCCAGCCCACATGGTTGAAATGGAAATCACCGAAACCTGCTTTATACCCGGTGATGAACAAAATATAGAGAGACTGAAGGCGTTGAAAGAACTCGGAGTGAAGGTTTCTCTTGACGATTTTGGTACCGGCTATACGGCCTTTAGCCAACTGATAAATTATCCTATTGATACGCTTAAGATCGACCGTATGTTTGTTAACGCAATTGACTCTGAATCAACAGACAAACAGCTTATTGAAGTGATCATAGAAATGGCCAAAATTTACGACCTCAATATAATTGCAGAAGGCGTAGAAACTGTGAGTCAGTTAGATTACGTTCGAAGCAAAGGATGTCAGGAAGTACAAGGGTTCTTGCTATCTAAGCCCTTAAAAGAAGATGATTTTATCGCAGCATGGAAGAGAGGGAGTTTGCCTAAATACAGTTAAATATGTGACACCATAGAATATGGTCTAGTTCTGCGCCTTAGAATGACATATTACTCTGCCCGCTCGATTGATGGCTGTATGTTGTGGCCTGATTAATTTAGCCTCCTGATTAGAATTGTTATCATGAGCTTTGACATGGGTAACGATAAAAAGCCAGATGTACCTCTATTTGAGGCGAGCCAACTTCAGTAAAGCGGTGTTTTCGATACTATATCTAATCCGTATTCTATTAATTTAGCAAAGTCGCTGACTCACATCTGTCCAGAGGCTTCATAGACCTGAATTTTGACTCGTGGCACTTTTCTCTCAAAGTGCCTGCTAGCTCAGATCTGTCCGAAAATAAGTTATAAAAAACGTGAACGGTATTGATTGGGGCTGATCCCTACGACCTTTTTAAAGACACGCGTAAAATTGCTGACATCATTGTACCCAGTCATAAAAGCCACTTGTTCGATGGTGAGTTTATTTATGTTCATTTCGCGCTTGGCGATATCCATCTTGTAACGCAGCCTGTATTGCTGAGGGGTTAAACCTAATACCTTTTTAAATAACCGCGTCAACGTTCGTTCACTGACATAACAAAGCTCAGCCATTGCATGATTGCTTTGCTCGTTTAATGGAGTGTGTTCGCAATATTTTTGTGCTTTCAGAACGATCTTATTGCCGTGGGTATAATCAGGCATAAATCGTTCATAATGAGCCTGCAGTCGCCCGGTAAAATCTAACAGGCAAATATCAGCAACCTCTTTGGCGAGTTCATAACCACCATGACGGGCAATGACGTGCAGTGTTAAGTCCTGAAATGCGAACAAGCCGGAACCGGTAATAATTCGGCCCTCATCAACAACCATCTCATGTTGTTTAACCTCCAACACTTCTGGAAAATCAATAGCAAGCTGGTCGCATAATTTCCAATGAGTTGTCACTGCTCGTTGGTTGAGAAGTTTTGCATGGGCTAACCAAAAAACGCTTGCGCAATTTGCAGCCAATGTTGAGCCTTGTGAGTACCAGTGCTTAAGTGCTTTAAGTATCTTTTCATCATACCGTTTTAATGAGCCGAGATTGCTAGGAGGAATGAACACTAGATCTGGAGTATCAGCGATGTTGATCTGCCCAGGTAGCGTAACCGTGACATCAAAAAGTGGATGACTATTCACATGGTTGGCAATCGATAAAATGTCTTCTATCCCCGCTATAGCAGAGCGCATCGCGTGCTCAGTAACAAGAACGGTGACTGCTATTTTTCTGTTGTCCATATGTGACCTTTTAGTGTCATTTTTGGACATTATATCGTTCTAATGATCGGAGTAAAGTCGTTAATCTCAAATCAAGGAGAATAATGACTATGAACCAAGCACTAATTATTATAGATATTCAAAATGATTACTTTGAAGGTGGTGCCATGCCTTTGAACAACCCTATGACTGTGGCAAACAAAGCAAAGGAGCTATTGACTTTCTACCGTGAATCACAGAAGCCTATCATTCATATTCAGCACCTAGCTGCGAGACCAAAATTGAAATTTATGCTTGAAGGAACGCACGGGCAAAAGATTCATTCTAGTGTTGAGCCTAAACATGGGGAGCGTATTATCACCAAAAACTACCCAAATTCATTTGCGGGAACAGAGCTAAGCGAAGTGTTAGATGAGCTGGGTATTACTCATGTTGTATTAGCCGGTATGATGACACACATGTGCATTAGTAGTACCGCACGAGCAGCCCTAGAGTATGGGTTAAATACAACGATTGCTCATGATGCCTGTGCAACATGCGATTTATCTATTTTCGAACATATCATTCCTGCCAAAGAAGTACATTTAACCGCGCTCGCGGAAGTATCAAGTATCGCTAATATTGTAAGTAGTGAAGACATTATTAGCAGGTAAGCATAATATGGGTAAGCTAGCGTGTAAAAAGCTAGCTTACTTCTGCCCCAAGGCGAGTTACATCTGAATATTACGTTGAAGAATTAAACAGGTTTTGCACTAAAGAAACTAATACTAAGATCTCTATATAAAGCTATCACTTAAGTCAATCCAACTAATTTTTTGACTAGGTTACTAAAAGTATACTAATTGAATTCGCTTTTTAGGTAACTAATATATACCGCAGCAGACAAGGAGCTATGACTTCACTTGTCTATCCAATCTTTATATGCGGAGTAATTAACAATGAGCAACATTCTTATCATCAATGCCCACGAGCCATCGCCATTTTCAGAAGGCAAACTTAATGCGTCTTTGGTTGACAAAGCTGTTACACTTTTAGAGCAAAAAGGACATATTGTTCGCGTTGTGACCATGCAAGAAGAGTATGTTGTTGATGAACAATTGGCCCACTTTCAATGGGCTGATCGAGTCATTCTGCAATCCCCTGTTAATTGGATGACGATCCCTTGGTCTTTCAAGAAATATATGGATGAAGTGTTCACAGCCGGAATGGGAGGTGCGTTGTGTGCTTTCGATGGCCGCAGTGAAGATGAACCGACTAAAAACTATGGTACAGGCGGTACACTTACAAACACCAAGTACATGCTTTCTCTAACATTTAATACTCCACAAGAATCGTTTAATAGCCAAGATGAATACCTATTCCAAGGTAAAAGTGTGGATGATTTGATGTTCCACATGCACGCAAATTTCCGATTTTTTGGTATGTCTGCACTGCCTACTTTTGCATGTTACGATGTTATGAAGAATGCCGATATTGAGAATGACTTCGCTCGATTTGAAGCGCACCTCAACGAAGTATTCTAGTAACGGTCTGGATTCGTTTTTAGCGAGGCTGTATGAAAGCAAAAGTTGAAATAAATGCAAAAGGACACAAAAGTGTTATTCATGCCTGCGGCGAGCCATGTGCTATTGAAAAAGGAATGAGGATTTTAGGAGCTAAATGGAAAGGTTCAATTATCTATCATTTGAAAGATGGTCCGGTTCGGTTTAATGATCTTTCACGCATGCTCGGTGGCGCAAGTAAGAAGATGGTAGACCAACGCCTAAAGGAACTCGAAAACGAAAATATGGTGATACGTCGAGTGCTAAATGAAAAGCCGCTAGCCGTAAGCTATGAGCTTACCGAGTTTGGAAGAAGTGCCTTGAATATTCTTGATGAGTTAAGAAAGTGGTCGGAAAGTAACGATATCCAACTCAAGTAATTTCAATGAAAGTTAACATTGCAAAAAGGCAACATCTTAAGGTGTTGCCTTTTTTATACGAGAGTTATTCGGAACTGTCTCGTTCTAGCAAGCTACATTTAGTAATCTAACGTACCTCGGATTGGATAATGATTATCTGGGTCGCGAATCCAAGCTAACCCCCGTGTAAGTGCACCAAGTTCAGGTCTCACAAATGGGTTGTTTGATAGATCTACTACGTGAACATTTCCATGCTCATTAATTACAAATAACCCCGGCTCTGCAAAGTTATGGTCAGTCTCTTTTTCAGAGCGCGGTAGTGAAATGTAAAGTCCTAGCATTTTCATTTGTTGCTCACTTAAACCATAAGCAATCGGGAAGCTTATATCGAGCTTTTCTAGATGTTGTTCTAATTGTTCCTTTGAATCGCCAGAGACAGCCAGAATATCGACACCGGCATCGGAAAAGGCTTGTTTATAAGTTTCTATTTCATTCAAGTATTTTGTGCAAAGTGGGCAGTGTTTACCACGATAAACGAATACAGCCTGCCAAGTAGCTTCACCTTGTGGCTGACCTAACTTCACTTTTGTTCCATCTATTTTAGTTGCTTCCAATACAGGGAAAGTAGCACCTGCTTTCAGTTTCTTTGAGTATCCCATCTTGGCTCCTTGGATTTAACTATTACTAAGTAATTCAAAACGTAGGGCAAGATCAGAATAGTTTCAACTAGTATACTTTTGGTAACCTAGATAAGGAAACTGTCCATTTCTTCCAACTACAATCGTGATGACCAAATCAAAAAGGAGTTCATCATGGTGGTTTTCAACAAAACAAAACGAAGTGGCGTCAAAAAGCCTTTTCGGCTTGAGGAAATTTGGCGGATCAGAACCAGATTAGAAATTGAAAATAATTTGATGCAGCTTGCGTTGCTCAACTTAGCTATTGATAGCAAACTTAGAGCGAGTGATTTGCTCGTTCTCAGAGTTTGTGATGTATCTTCGCAAGATAGGATATTTAATCGCGTTAAACATATTCAGCGAAAAACGGGCATTGAAGTTCAATTTGAGATAATGACAAGAACTCAACAAAGCCTAATTAAATGGATTTTGATTGCTTCACTAGGCAGCAGAGATTTTCTTTTTCCAAGTCAAAGACGTAAGCACAAAGCTATAAGCTATTCGTACTACCGCTATCTAGTTAGAAAGTGGGCGTTAAACCTTGGGTTAGATCCGAACCTATATGGTACTCACTCGATGAGACGAACAAAAGCGACACTGGTCTATGCAAAAACTAAAAATATCCGAGCGGTACAGCTTTTACTGGGGCATACAAAGGTAGATAACACTATTCGCTACCTTGGTGTCGAATTAGAAGATGCATTGTTACTTTCAGAAGGCACGGATTGTTAGTCGAAATGAACCCTATTTAGTAGGGTTCCTATTGTTCACCGACAAGGTGTTGCCCCAAAGTTTCTCAGCCCCACCAAAGAAACTCACCTGAATACTCTAGAATAAACCCAATTAATCTAATCCGTGCAATTGTTAAATCATGCATAGGGTTTCCGCAATTCCCCTCTAAAACTACCTTTACATTCACAGAATAGATTGATAGTTGTTAAGTTTCATAATGATTGGCGTAACATAGGCAGAATTTAACTATAGAGATAATCCGTCTATAAAGTGTTTGCTTTCACTTTCAATTACTACACGTATTAAAGTACTAATGTTGAGAGTCGCGAGCTAGGCGTATTAGAAGGTATATATGAAATATATTTGTTTGCTTTTATTGCTATTTTCAGGTTTTGTTCGAGCCGAAAATTGGGCAGCTCATGAGAAGATAGATCCATTTACGGATAGGGTGTCTTTTGATGTAACCACTCAAGCACATAGTTCCACTTCAGGAGGTCTAGCTGAATTTCGATTCTTCTGTGATTCAGATTCTGTAAAGGTCTATGAAAGTGAAAATGCTGGTTTTGGAGATCTTCAATATCGCACAATGTCTGTTGAGATAGTCTTTGAAAATGCTCATTTTAACCCCTTACACAAAGTAGAGTTAACTCTTCGATTAGATAAAAACACACCTGGCACTTTGAGAGTTAAACCAATTAACTCTCAAACATTACAATTTAAAAATGAGTATGCCTTGTTCAAGGCGATACTCCAAACTCAAAAGCTTGCACTAAAAACGGAATCGTGGAACGGCGAAGATTATTGGATATTTGATGTGGCTAATTTAGATGAATACCTCCTCAAATTTGAAAATATTTGTCCCGAGCAAGGTGTTATTGACGCAAGAAATACTGGAATCACCTCTATGAATGAGTACTTGGAGATTCAGAAAGCTAAAGAGCTTGAGAGGGAAGAGAAGAGAAAGAAAGATTTGGAAAAAGCTAAGATAAAAGCAGAGCAAGCTCGTCTTGAACAAGAGCGTAAAGCTCAAAAAGCGTTGCTAGTGGAAACCAAAGCTCCCTCTACTGAACGTTCACTCCATATCACCAGTGAAACTGAACGTTATGGAGCTATATACACTCAACTTATAGAGACAAATCTATTATTGGCGAATTCTTACAAAGGAAAGAGTTGTAAGATTAATTTACGTCTGATCCCAGCGGGTTCTAGCGCCATTTTAGGTAGCTTGTCTGTTTTAGATGGAGACCGTCGCCTGTGTGCTGTGACTAAAAGAGCTGTGGCACAAGTGGGGTCGTATCCATTACCTTCAGACCCAGAGGTTATATCTAAAGTGAAGGATATTAATTTAATCATTGAGGTTGAGTAATAGTGGGAATGGCGCTTACTCATATTAACCCTTAAATCGACGTACACACTCCAGTGCTTGGTGTGTAGGTCAAAAAGCCGTGTCCGTACTCGCGGTTTCTTAGCATTTTGATTGTAGAGCTATGCGGTTTGACTTGAGTAATCTATATCGCTTTTATAAACGCTATTGCATGTTGTTCGTTAGCGCTACATTCTTTGATTATTCGTGCAACCAAGGGGTTAAGCTCATACGAAATGTCGATCCTTACAAATAAGGACTTAAGGTGTTATACAGCAAACACTATATTCCGAATCTTGAACAAGCCTGAAACTACCTTATTAAGTTGAATTGTACGGTTTGGTTTGAAGAGAACAAAGAGTTAAGTGACTTTGCCGTACTTATGTTAATTCATGATTTACTAATGCTAGGATTTCCGAAACTCATTTCTGTCCAGAGGCTTCATAGACCTGAATTTTGACTCGTGGCATTTTCGAGCTAGAAAATGCCCCTTTAACATTGTCCTCCATAAGTGCGTGTTCGCAGGATAGACGAATTCCCCCAAATACAGCTCATATAACACCAAAATTTCATTACACATGATAAATGGGTACCATCGTGAGATTCTTGCTTCAAATGAACATGCCGATTTTTGTCCTGCAAATCACTTTTAGAACATTACAAATCATGGTGATTAAGTGTCTGAAACCTTCACTAAGAGCGTTTGAGGGGGCGGTAGAGGCTGTTTTTGATAACTAAATCGCAGGTTTTACATAATAGGAATAGTGACACTGATTGTTGATGTGAAATTAAGATGCTTGGTCTTTTGGCGCTTTCTGGTACTTTAAGGTAGATAATTTACTAAGAAAAAAGGTTGAGACATATGATTGTTGTTGATGTTCCTACATTGAGTAAGCGTCTTGTTGAGTCTGGTGTTCCTGAGAAAAAAGCGTCAGCCATTGCCATGGGAATAAACCAAGCAATAAGTGACTGTAACGTCGTATCTAAGTCTTTCTTGGTGGCAAAGATAAAAAAAATTGAAAAGAAATGGTCTCAAAAACTTTTTGCAGTCATTTTTTTTAGTGTGCTACTTAATGCTTTGATGATGTATGTAGTTTTAAAAGGTGAATTTTGAACCATTTAACGTAACTGTACTCGATGAGCACCTAAATCAAGCGCTAGCTCGACGCAACTTCCTTTGCAATATATGTGGTTATCGATGATTTGCTAGATTAGTGAAAGACCTGAGAAACTTTGCCCAGAACCTTCATAGGAAGAATCTTTACCCGTTTGTGATCATCAGGCACTTCTAAAAATACCCTCAAGCAATTGGCTTGAGGGTATGCTCTAGGTTTCAATTTTGCGTCTTCTGGTTTAATTGGTGGGACATTGCACCAAGTTCTATTCCTCAAGCAAGGAAACGGCTCACCTTCAAGCCTCAGTAGGCACTGCATTCCAGATAAGCCGACTTAACTTGCTATGATTTTTCTTTTAGCATCTCCCGCACCACATAATGCAGGATACCACCATGTGTGAAGTAGGTGGCTTCAGTGCTCGTGTCGATACGCGATAACAGATTGCAGCGCTTATTCGTGCCATCGGGATAGTTTATAAGCATGGTGTATGTCTGCCCGGGGTGAATTTCTCCTGATAGACCTTCTATGTTTATGGTTTCTTTGCCACAGAGCCCAAGGCTTAGCCTGTCGGTGCCTTGTGGGAACTGTAACGGTATAACGCCCATACCGATGAGATTGGAACGGTGAATTCGTTCATAAGACTCGGCCACTACTGCCTTCACACCTAACAAGCGGGTGCCTTTTGCTGCCCAATCTCGGCTCGATCCTGTTCCATACTCTTTCCCGGCTATCACAACCAAAGGGGTGTTATTTTCCTGATACTTCATGGCAGCATCGTAAATCGTCATTTGCTCACCGGTGGGTATATACGTGGTATAGCCGCCTTCTACATTCTGCAGCATTTCATTTCGGATCCGCACGTTGGCAAAGGTTCCTCTCATCATGACTTCATGGTTTCCTCGTCGTGAGCCATAAGAGTTGAAATCTGCAGGCTCCACACCATGAGATTGCAAGTATATACCTGCTGGAGTGTCTGGTTTGAATGAACCTGCTGGAGAGATATGATCGGTCGTAACCGAGTCACCCAGTAGCGCTAATATGCTCGCATTTTTTATATTCTCAATCGCGTCGGGTTGTGTTTGCATGCCGACGAAAAATGGTGGCTGTTGAATATAGGTCGAGTTATCGGACCAAGTGTAGACTTTACTTTCCGACGCTTTAAGCGCTTTCCAGTTGTCATCACCTTCAAACACTTCGCCGTATTCCTTATGAAACATCTCGGTTTTTACGCGCAGCATGGCTTCATCGATTTCTTGCTGAGTTGGCCAGAGATCCTTGAGATAGACGTTATCTCCATTAGCATCAATACATAAAGGGTCTTTAGTTAGGTCAAGCCGCACATTGCCTGCAAGCGCGTACGCGACCACCAATGGTGGCGAGGCCAGCCAGTTAGTTTTCACCAGAGGATGAACCCGGCCTTCAAAGTTACGATTCCCTGAAAGCATTGAAGCGACGGTAAGATCGTTATCTATAATGGCCTTTTCTACGACAGGCGGCAAAGGACCGGAGTTACCAATACAAGTGGTGCACCCATAACCCACCAAGTTAAACCCCAGTTGGTCTAAGCTTTCCTGAAGTCCTGTGACTTTTAAGTAATCGGTGACGACCTTGGATCCCGGAGCAAGAGATGTCTTAACCCAAGGCTTGGTTTGCAATCCTCTTTTTACTGCTTTTTGGGCTAGCAGCCCAGCGGCGATCATGACGCTCGGGTTCGATGTGTTAGTACAGGAGGTGATTGCTGCAATGACCACCGAACCGGGCATCAGATGCGTTTTCACACTGTCGATATCTAAATTAGCGTTGGTTATCCGTTGAGCGTTATTGTCGGTACTGTTCTTATCTTTGTTTCGTTTAATTTTCTTATCTTTTTCCTGTGGTGTCACTTCAGTTGTTTTCATGAAAAGGTCGAATGCTGACTTAATATTTTTAAGAGCCACGCGATCCTGGGGTCGTTTAGGCCCGGCGACACTTGCTTCCACTTTATCCATATCAAGTTCTAGGTGGTCAGTGTAAATCGGTTCATGATTTGGCTCGCGCCACAACCCTTGAGCCTTGGAGTAAGCCTCAACCAAAGCTATCTGAGAGGCTTCTCGACCGGTAAGCTCTAAGTATTTTAGTGTTTGCTCATCGACCGGAAAGAAGCCACATGTTGCGCCATATTCAGGCGCCATATTGGCAATTGTTGCTCGGTCGGCTACGGGCATATCTTTCAATCCATCCCCATAGAACTCGACAAATTTACCAACAACCCCTTTTTTTCGTAACATCTCGGTCACGGTGAGCACAAGGTCGGTTGCATTAATGCCTTCACGCAATTTTCCGGTAATTTTGAAGCCGACCACCTCCGGGATAAGCATAGAAACTGGTTGGCCTAGCATGGCGGCCTCAGCTTCGATGCCGCCCACTCCCCAACCTAAAATGCCTAAGCCATTAATCATTGTTGTATGTGAATCGGTCCCTACAAGCGTATCAGGGTAGGCAATCGTTTTTCCGTCGAATTCTTTATACCAGATGGTCTTACCCAGATACTCTAGGTTCACTTGGTGGCAGATCCCCGTTCCTGGAGGAACCACGCGGAAGTTATCAAAAGCTTGTTGCCCCCATCTTAAAAATTCATAACGTTCTTGATTTCGTTGCATTTCAATACTGACGTTATCTTTGAAGGATGAAGTATCACCAAAATGATCAACCATTACCGAGTGGTCAATCACTAAGTCAACAGGGGTTAAAGGGTTAACTAATGCAGGATCTTGACCTGACAGCCGTACCGCTTCCCGCATCGCTGCCAGATCCACGACGCTTGGAACGCCAGTAAAATCTTGCATGAGAACTCGAGCGGGTCGAAATGGGATCTCGGTATCAGACCTGCGCGATTTGAGCCACTCAGCCATGGCATTTATATGCGTTTGAGTGACCGAAAAAGAGTCTTCATTACGCAAAAGGTTTTCCAGCAGGACTTTCAGACAAAAAGGTAACTGGCTTAGATCGCCCAATGTGCTTTCGGCTTTTATCAGGCTGTAATAGTGATAGTGCCGACCGCCCACAGTTATAACTGAAAGTGTATTCAAGCTGTCTTTACTCCATTGTTCGCTTGGCATGAAGTGCCTCCTATAATGCTGTGCGTGATACGACTCTTTGTGAGCATGCCGGCCTTGTTGATTGACCAACAGACGCGTTCATAATTTAGTATGACAAACTTTAGGAAAAATGTAGGTCGTTCTATTGAAGATCCGGAGCAACGTCGATGTTTCGCTGAAATCAAGTTGAGATGATTGACGAATGTCACGAGTAAGATTTTGTACTAAATAGAGACAGTTGCAAAAAGCCATGAACCGTGGAACATGCCTCTGGCGACATACCCCATACTTCCTATCCAGCGACAACATTTCTATTGATATAATCGGCATTCTGGCTTCTGCGTAACCATACTTTTTCATGGAAGAAGTAAGCCACAGAGTTTATTGCAGGTTCGATTGTTGCCATTAAACCACCGAGGAAAGCATCGCCTGTTAATGCATAAGTTACCGTAAACGCAACGCTAAAGTGAATGGTGGCAAAGCTGGCTGTTTTCACTTGAGTCATGGATTCTCGGCGTTTTAGAAAGGCGACTTTTTGCCAAATTTTTTCATGTAGATAAAAAGCACCCGTATTAACTGAAGGCTCGACCATGGCAATCAAACTACCGAGTAGGAAGTCGCCTGTTAAGCTAAAAGCGACCAAGGTTGCAATGGTAAAGTGAATAGCTGCAAAAGTGATTGTCTTGATCATCGTATTATCCTAAAGCGGTTCATCTGAGTTGATAGAACCATTATCGATAATTATTCTCATTTACGGAAGTGGATTGATTCTATGGTAGTGATAGGTTTTGACAATCAAGCGTTAGAAGTAGATCGGTGAGTATTAAACAAAGTAAGGGCAAGTATTTTGCCCTTATTGGTTTAAATCGAATCGTATAACCAATGATTCACATATGGCTTGTTATCTAAAACGACTCTTCATCATTAGTAATAAGAAGTATCCACTTCCCATTATTGATACTAATGTGCCGGCAGCCATATTAAATGGGTATATCGCTACTTGCCCAAGCCAATCAGCCCAAATCATGAACGTAATTCCAATGATTCCTCCGGTGAGCAGTTGCGGAGTCGCTTTCTTTGCGCCGAGCATCATTGCCATATGAGGGGCAACAAGGCCGACAAACGCTACCGGTCCCATTGTTGCGGTCGAGAAAGCACACAGTAATGCTACCAAAGAGAGACCGACTACATTTACTAGGTTAGCATTCAAGCCGCGAGCGTTGGCAAACTGACGGCCAATAGCAATCACAGTTAACCAGCGTGATAACATCAGTACGATTAACACTAATGCCGCACTAGCGGTAAGTAACAGCATGGCTTGTTCTTGCGTTACGCGGTAACTAGATCCGGTTAGCCATAGTAGTGTTTTGTAACTATCGCCCGTTCCCTTGGCAAGTGAGAACTGGATGAAAGATTCAAGCATTGCAGTAAGTGCAATACCAGACAAAATGAAGTTAGACGGATTAAAATTGTGTTTTTTGCCTAGTAGAAGTAACGCAATAAGCACCGTTACACTGCCTAGGAATGCAACCATCCACTCAGAACCGGACCATGCACTTCCAACAAACAGAGTTGTGGTGACAATAGCAAAGGTAGCGCCAGAGGAGACCCCTAAAATATCAGGGCTTGCCAAAGGGTTATAGACTAAGCGCTGTAAGATCACACCAGCGACCGACAGCGCTAAACCTACTGATATTACGGTTATGAGTCGAGGCCAGCGAAGCTGCCATTGATATTCATTTGGAGAAGACAGCATCAACCCATTTGAAGTCGTAGTCGCGAAAATATAAAGCAAGCCGCCGATCAAACAAGCGGATAGGATAAGCCCAATCGTTGATCTTGAGATGCGATTTTTGCCTTCGCCCATTGAGAGGTTGAGTTGATCCTGCGCGTGCAAAGATTTACGGCTAAACCAAATGAGCGCCGGCGCACCAATCGCCGCTGCTGTCACTCCGCTAGGAATCGTTTCTTCAAACCAAAACGTCAGTAGCATGGCTAGCGTGTCGGTAAAGATCAGTAACCCAGCGCCGAGTACAGCACTTGATAGCAGTTGCTGTCGTGGTGTTCTCGCCCCTAACGCTCGGGCAATATTTGGTGTGAGTAAGCCAATAAAGCTAATGATGCCAACGGCGGTAATTGAGGCTGAAACCAACCAAATACCCATTACCATTAGCAAGGTAAAAGCAGGAACTACGGGTAGCCCCCTTGCTGTTGCGCCTTCTTGGCCAAGGCGAAGTAATGTCAGAATTCTTGGGGCAATGAGGAATAAAACGAGCGCAATACCCGTCTTCGGCAGCAACCATTCGAACCAATCCCAACTGTATTGGGTAAGATCGCCTGCGCCCCACATGAATACGTTTTGGGCAAATTGAGCATTGAGTACCACAATTGCCGCAGCGACTGAACCGAGCAAAATATTAATGACCATTCCAGAAACCACCAAAGGAAGCCCCGTCATATTCTTGAGCCCGACAATTGCCACAATAAACCCAAACGCCACTAATGCACCGATCATGGCAGCCAATGCTGAGTAATCTGCAACGTAATCGACAAACCAAACATTCATTACAACAAGCGCTAGCCATGCACCGGATGAACTGCCTAGGGTGAGCGGTGAGGTGAGGTTATTCTGTGTCAGTTGTTGCATTAAGCTTCCGACCAGCCCAAGCATCGAACCTACTAATATCGCCATGGCTAGACGTGGGAGTTGGGAGTCAATAAAGAAGATCTCATCAAAGCTGGTGGCAGAACTTGGTGTCATGATTAAGCTGAATTGCTGGCTAAATGCGAGTGATGTATCAATCTGTAGGCTGAAAATCGCGAAGCAAACAAGTGCCATTAAGGAAGAGGAGACTAATTTGATGTTCATTTGTCCTCCGCCAGCTCAATTAAGCTGTCTGTAATGGCTTCAGCTAAATAAAGCAATGACATTGCTCCGCCATAGTTCCACACAGATCGCACTGAATTGACTCTGCCTTGCTTCACGAAAGGTAGAGATTGCCATAGGAGGGCATTTTGCAATTTTTCTTCTTGAGGAAAGGGCTTCATATACAGAACATAACTCTCTCCTGCTTGTTGCAACGTGTTGATGCGAGTTTGTTGAATTCCCCAGGCTCTCGGCTCAACGGGAATTGGGTTATTAAAGCCAAGCTTTGACACCACGTACTGTGTCGATGAGTTATTTGAATACAAGAATACAGAATTCAATGTAGAGAACCGCATCACGACCAAGTTGGTGTTTGGTGCGTAGTAGGGGGCGAGCTTCTGCTTCAATTTAGAGAGTTCCACTTCCATCTCTGCTAGCTGTTGTTCTGCGATGTCCTTTTTGTCGAGTAGCTTACCAATGGTTGTAAAGTGCGCTATTACAGTGTTGGCGGCATTTTCTTTTTCAGTGAAATTGGGCAGGTAAACCACTGGCGCAATTTGCTCCAAGATCGGCAAAATATCTTGTTGTGGTGACGCCGCTAAAATCACGTCGGGTTTGAGATTAGCAATCAGCTCTAGGTTGGGCTCTGAGCGCGAACCAATATCGGTAATCTCTTTCGGTGCTTCAGGTTTTACCACCCAAAGTCGATAACTATCAAGCTCTGGTGCGCCCACTGGCGTGACACCTAGTGCCAATACTTGCTCAAGGAGATCCCAATTGAGAACCACAACTCGCTTTGGCGTTTCGGCAAAAGGATGTGAACTGACTCGGTTTTCAACCATCTCAGCAGCATGGCTGAAAAATGAAACCAACAACGAAACCACGACGACAACTAGACGAAGGTGAACATTAATCAGGCGCATACGACCGCAACCTTTTGACTCGCTACGCTATTGCCCGGCGCTGGGTGGTCAATCAACTGAATCGATGATTCGTATAAGTTGGAAAGACGTTGTTCATCCAGCAAGATATCAGCAGGCCCCTCAAACGCAATTTGGCCCTGTTTTAATGCAACAATATGAGTGGCATAGCGAAGCGCGAGGTTAAGATCGTGCAGGATCACAATGATACCGACATTTTCAGTTCTGTTGAGTTCCGACAATAATTGCATGAGTTGAAACTGGTGATGGACGTCTAAAGCCGATGTTGGCTCATCTAAGATAAGTATTGGCGATTGTTGTGCAAGAAGCATCGAGACCCAAGCGCGTTGGCGTTCACCACCCGATAATTGGTCAGCTAAGGTGTCGGCAAATTGTGTTATCCCCGTCCGTTCCATAGCTGATTCAATAATAGAGGTATCTTCGCTGTTCCAACGCCCCAAGGCACCACGCCAAGGAAAGCGGCCTAATTTGACTAATTCACGCACAGTTAGGCCTGCCGATGCAGGTAGTTTCTGTGGCAAATAAGCGATCTTCTTCGCTCGCTCTTTGGTTTTGTAATCGGTCAGAATGCTGCCGTCTACTGTCACTCTCCCTTCGTCAGCGGCCATTTGGCCAGAAAGAAGGTTAACCAGTGTCGATTTACCTGAACCATTGTGGCCAAGTACGATGGTGAGTTCGTCAGTGGGAATTGATAAGTCATCGACCTGAAAAATGGTACGTCCACCGCGGCAAACTTTAATATCAGAGAGTTGGTACATAAATTTAGTTGTCTATAGATACGAAAAAGCCCCCTCATAGGAGGGGGACGCTATATTTAGTGAGCTATGAGCGGGTTACCACTTGTAGTTTGCATTTAGCATTACAGAGCGAGATTGACCGTAGTAACACCAGTAATCACAACCAGACACATACTCTTCGTTAAGAATATTGTTCACATTTAGCTGTGCTTGCCATTGATAGGTGATGTCATAAGTTACCGATGCATCCCAAAGTGTCACAGATGGAACCGTTAGATCTGAGCTCTTAGGGTTGTCTTTTGATTCACCAAGGTAGCGAACACCTGTACCAATATTGAGGTTTGGAATGAACGTTTGTGCACTGTAATCAATCCAAGCTGATGCTTGATGCTCTGGGATAAGTGCTGCTTGCTGCTTACCTTTACCAAATGTTTCATCAGTCTCTGCTTTCGTATAGGTGTAACTTGCCATTAGTTTTACAGAGTCTGTAAGCTGAGCTGCACCGTCGATTTCAACACCTGTCGATGTTACTTCACCTGTTTGCGTTGCTACCCAAGTAGAAGGGTCTGTAACGAGTGCATTCTTCTGAGCAATATCGAACCATGCAACATTAACAAATCCATCGATAAAGCTAGGTTCGTATTTAATACCTACCTCAACCTGTTCGCCTTCAAGTGGCTTGTATAGCTCGTTTGTTGAAGCATCGATAGTGCTGATAACTTCAAACGATTGAGAGTAGCTTGCGTAAGGCGATAAGCCATTTTCGGCAAGGTACATTACGCCAGCACTTAACGATAATTCACCGTCATCGCGAGATTCGCTTTGAGCAACGTTTGTGCCTTTTCCTGTATTCTCGGTTTTAACCCAATCGTAGCGAGCGCCAACGTTACCAATCCACTGATCGTGCAATTTAAGTTGGTATTGTGAGTACATACTTGCCTGAGATTTCGAGATCTCACGCTTAATGTTGTTTGCAGAATCAAGCGGGGTGAAGTTGCCGTATTCTGGGTTTGACGGGTTGATCGTGCCAAACGCATAGTTGTCTTGCTCTAGGCCATCGGTTTTGTGGTATTGCAGATCCATACCAACTAACACCGTGTGTTCAGCGTTATTGGTGATCCAGTTACCTACTGCATTGTTATCAAAGGTAATACTCTCGTTTTTACCATCACGGAATACAATACCTTGCGCAAGTTCTTCAACAGATGGATCGTTGTTTGAGAAAGCGTAAGAGCTACGAAGGTATAGCTCGTTAGCACCATAATTCAGGTTTTGAGAAAGCTTCCACGTGTCGTTAAGTTCGTGCTCTAGCAAGTAGCCTAAAGAGAATTGAGTTCGTTCATATTTGTCGTAGTCAGGTTGACCAAGGTTTGTTGACGGGTCAATGTTGCCAAAGTTCGAGCCGATTAATGTGCCTGCTGCTGGGAAGAAAGGGTTCGTTGGTACACCATCATCATGAAGGTAGCTTGCTAGAACGGTAAGCATCGTGCGATCAGAAATATCAATCTCAAAGCTTGGCGCAATGTAGAACCGTTCATTGCTTGTACCGTCTAGTTCGCCATCTTCACTTTTCATTAAACCGACTAAACGGTAACGTACACTGCCATCTTCGTTAGCATCATCAGCAACGTCGAATCCGACCGCTTGATGATTATTGTTGCCCACTTCGATCTTAACTTCGCCTTGAGGTGCGAAAGTTGGTTTCTTTTGAACAGCATTAACTAAGCCACCAGGTGCAGACTCACCATAAAGAACAGCAGAAGGACCTTTAATCACCTCAACGCTTTCTAGTCCGTATGGTTCGACTAACCATGTGTAATAACCATCTCGAAACAGACGATGACCATCTAGGTAAGTTGCAGCATCAAAACCACGAATTTTGAACCAATCAGTATCATTGTCAGCGCCGTATGGCTGGGCCATTACACCTGATGTGTAGCGCAGTGCTTCATCCAGTTTTTGTGGTGCTCGAACACGCAATTCATCTTCAGATATGATTGAAATGGATTTAGGTGTTTCTTTTGCAGGGGTTTCTACTTTCAATGCTTGAGCTGTCACGGTGATCGTTTCTATTTCTTCTATTGAAGTGTCTGTCGCAAAAGCAAATTGAGTCGGAAGTAAAAGAATTGAGCCCACTACTAGGCTTCGCTTAACAGCAAGGCTAAGCGTTTTTGGTTTTAGGATGGTCATTATTTTTCCACTGTACTGATTGGTTACTCGCTCTTTTAATGCAAAGAGTAGTGATAATGGTTCTCATTTTTGTTGCGAGTATACCTAGTTGATAATAATCATAATTAGATCTAGATCACATTAAGGTGACAATTTGAAAAATTATTGCGTGATCAATGTTTGATAATTGTGGGTGTTAACATATTGGCTAAGCGCTAATGACTGTTTTTTAGTTTTTTAATTACAAATTGATATGTTTGCGCATCTATTGATAGATTCAAAAAAAAGCTACACAAGTCTGAAGAAATCTTGATAATGGCGACCCCGTCCCCCGATAGCACAAGACAGGTATTACTACTTATGTTTAATTGGTTTGAAAACCTTACGAAGCCATTTCCATCACACGAAACCGAAAAACCGCCAAAAAATTTATTTGGTTTTTGTCGTTTTTATACCCGAGGTTTTGAAGTGCCTTTGGTACTAATGGCGATTCTAAGTGCATTGATCGCTATTTCAGAAGTGGCTTTATTGCGATACCTAGGGGAACTGGTTGATATATTAGCCAATCAAGACAGAGAAACATTTTGGCAAGATCAAGGAGGCAGCATCAAGAATATGCTGATTCTTGTAGTCGTTGTTATGCCAACGTTGGGCTTTTTCCATTCGATGATCATGCACCAGTCGCTGCTAGGTAACTATCCAATGTCAATCCGTTGGCTAATTCACCGTTATTTGTTGAAGCAAGCCGTTGGCTTTTTTCAACGAGATTTTGCTGGACGTGTCGCTACCAAGGTTATGCAAAGTGCATTAGCAGTACGCGAAACCGTGATGAAACTTCTTGATGTATTGGTGTATATTTCAGTTTATTTCATCTCAATGATTTGGATGATGGGTGAGTCTGACCTCATTTTAATGCTGCCAATTCTAATTTGGTTAGTACTGTATATTTTTATTCAACTCTACTTTATTCCGAAAATGAAACAAATAGCGACAGTGCAAGCGGATGCTCGCTCTATCATGACGGGCCGTATTGTTGATTCTTATACGAATATTTCGACAGTTAAGCTCTTTGCACATTCTCAACGTGAACTCGATTACGCTGAAAGCAGCATGAAAGGCTTTTTGAAAACCGTTTATCGCCAAATGCGAATGGTGACATGCTTGTTATTGAGCGTGGACGCAATTAACTACCTATTACTTATTTCAATTGCCGCTACTTCTATCATGTTGTGGCTAGACGCCAGCGTAACGATAGGGGCGATAGCGGTTGGTATTAGTATAGCCCTTCGAGTTCAAGGCATGTCGAAATGGATCATGTGGGAAGTGAGCTCATTATTTGAAAATATCGGTACAGTTGTCGATGGTATGAATACCATTTCTAATGATGTTGAAATTAAAGATATTAAAAATGCAAAATCACTAGAAATTAAACAAGGTGCAATTGAGTTTAATAAAGTTCACTTTAACTACAATGAAGAGAAATCGGTATTTAACGATCTTGAACTGAATATCAAGCCAGGAGAGAAGGTTGGTATTGTTGGTCGTTCTGGCTCAGGTAAATCGACCTTGGTTAATTTATTATTGCGTTTCTATGATGTTAACAGTGGTCATATTCGTATTGACGGACAAGATATTTCTCAAGTTGAACAAGAATCGTTGCGTAAACATATTGGCATGATCACTCAAGACACTTCATTACTGCATCGCTCAATCAAAGAGAATATTCTTTACGGCGACCCTGCAGCTAGTATGGACGACGTGATTGCTGCAGCGAAACAAGCGCATGCTCATGACTTTATTCAAGAGTTGAAAGATGAAAATGGCAATAAAGCGTATGACGTAGAAGTAGGTGAGCGTGGGGTTAAGCTTTCGGGTGGACAACGTCAACGTGTTGCCATTGCGCGAGTGCTTCTTAAAAATGCGCCTATCCTGATTATGGACGAAGCAACGTCGGCATTGGACTCGGAAGTTGAATCAGCAATACAAGAAAACCTTGATGCGTTAATGGAAGGTAAAACGGTAATTGCGATTGCCCACCGACTATCAACCATTGCTGCTTTAGATCGTTTAATTGTTATGGACCAAGGACAAGTTATCGAACAAGGCTCACACCAAGAGCTCCTCGAACTGAATGGTGTTTATGCCAAGTTATGGCAGCATCAGACTGGCGGTTTCTTAGGTTAGAGCCGAAATGTTATAGAAAGGAATGCAAAACGAGCCCAAGTGGCTCGTTTTTTCTAGATGTTCATTTGAGTGATTACGGGTTTGGGCATCGTTACCTTATGGTTCGTTGAGCCTATTACATAATTTGTGAACTAAAAACGCTCTCAAAATAAATACAAATTAGGTCTTTACCTAAACTTAACTTTAGGTATTAGGATATACAACGTTGCTTACGAGAATACTTTAAGGAGAGAAGAATGATCCAACTTGAACATGTAAATTTAGTCGTTAAGGACATCCCTGAAATGCTGACATTCTATAAAGCGGCGTTCCCTCATTGGTATGTCCGTGATGAGGGAAAAGGGGAGTGGTCAGGTAAGCCACGCAATTGGCTGCATTTTGGTGACGAATATCAATATATTGCACTGAGTGATCACGGTGAAGGAGAAAACAGAGACTTGGCAGGGCATTCGGTTGGTCTCGCGCATTTTGCTTATGTGACTCATAACATCAATAGCGTGATTGAGCGCCTTATTGATGCGGGTTTCCCAATAGCCAAACCCGGCGCCGAAGAACCTTATCGTAAAAACGTCTATTTTGTAGACCCGGCTGGCTTTGAAATTGAATTCGTTGAATATCTGAGTGATGATCCCAAACTACGCAATGCCACGTAATAAAAATCGTTTATCGACTTGGTTTGCTAACGCTAGTTTGTTCGAAATAAACGACTAAGAAAGAGTGCTAGGAAAGACTTACAGAAAAGGGCAGTGTGGATTATTCCGCAATGCCCTTTTTAAACTTGGATTAAAGGTAGGAAATTACTTCATGCCTAGCTTTTGGTCTTTCGCTTTAAGGGGCGTCAGCAACTGTTTGCCAAACACATTGATTAGCGCGCCTGTTACAATGAGGCCACCACCTAAGTACGTCCAAGCCGATGGGATTTCATTGAAGATCCAAACACCTAATAGTGCAGAGAATACGATCTGAATGTATGAGTAAGCCGACGCCTTACCCGCAGCTTGGGTTTGCATCGCCTTGGTTAAACCATATTGACCTATTTGTGTGAAAACCCCGACGAGAACCAGCATCACAGTCAAAAATAAGCTGGGCCATACAAAGTCGCTCCAAATTAAGGCTGTGGATATTGGCATGGCAACCAGTGGGAAGTAGAAGATGATCACTGAGCTGTCTTCCGTTTGGCTAAGCTTTCTCACAATCACATACGCAATCGAGCTACCAAACGCACCGCACAATGCCACCATAATGCTGAACAGGGGTAACTCACTGCTCGCGCCAGTGTTTATGCTTGGCTGAACCATCACCAGTAATCCTGCTAGACAGAATGCAATGCAGATCATCGTTGATTTCTGGACGCGTTCTTTCAGGAATAACACACCGAGCAACGCGGTAAATATTGGATGGACGTATTGCAAGATAGCGGCTTCTGCGAGCGGCAGTGTCGTCACCGCATAGTAAACGCACATCAACGCAGCTGTACCGACAACACCACGCAGGAAAAGAAGTGGTTTGTTGTGACCCCAAATCGAAATGCCCTTTCGTTTCACATCAATATAACTGATGATCAAAGACACCAAAGCTCTAGCTGCGACAATTTCAAATACAGGTATGCCATAGCTGCTAATGTACTTTACACAAGCCGACATTAGTGCGAATCCAAAAGCGGAGAGGAGCATGAACCTAACCCCGACAGGGATCAGTGAAAAAGAGAAAGAGGGCATAAAAATATCAATCGGTTGAGGGAAGTGGAATCATAACGTAGTTTTGGAGAGCCGACCAAAGGCTTTGTCTGGTTCCCGTCAACTTAATTCAATTAATTCTCATTTCAGCACGATTTGCTTTTTATCCTACATAATATCGGTTACAGCTCAGTTTTATAAAATCCCCCTCAACAGAAGGTGACGCTAATTCAACTCTGATTTATCCGTCGTTTTCATTGTCTCTGCCATTCATATTATTTCTGTGAATCTATAATGAGAGATATGTTCTATGAAACCAATAAATACCCTACTCATATCCACGCTCGCGCTTTGCTCTTTTAGTTCTGCCACATATGCCGACACCATCCTTCATGCTTTCAACTGGAAGTACTCAGACGTAACAGCCAATGCCAATCAAATTGCCCAAGCTGGCTACAAGAAGGTGCTGGTTGCTCCGGCAATGAAATCCAGCGGTAGCCAATGGTGGGCGCGTTACCAACCACAAGATCTGCGTACTATTGACTCTCCTTTGGGGAACAAACAAGATTTAGCCGCAATGATCACCGCACTTAAAGGCGTAGGTGTTGATGTTTACGCTGATGTTGTACTCAACCACATGGCGAATGAAAGCTGGAAGCGAAGTGACTTGGATTACCCAGGCACAGAAGTGCTAAACGATTATGCCAGCCGTTCAAGTTACTATGCCGACCAGACTCTGTTTGGCAACTTAGGGCAAGGTTTTGTCTCGGCTAACGATTTCCATGCCGCAGGCTGTATTTCAGATTGGAACGATCCGGGCCATGTTCAATACTGGCGTTTGTGTGGTGCCGATGGTGATGTGGGTCTCCCAGATCTAGACCCAAACAACTGGGTAGTGTCACAACAGCGTTTATACCTGAAAGCGTTAAAGGACATGGGCATCAAAGGTTTCCGAATTGATGCAGTGAAACACATGAGTCAGTACCAAATCGATCAAGTGTTTACGTCTGAGATCACAGCGAACATGCACGTGTTTGGTGAGGTTATTACCAGTGGTGGAGCAGGGAATAGCGGCTATGAGTCATTCTTAGCGCCATACTTAAACAACACCAATCACTCTGCGTACGATTTCCCGTTGTTTGCATCGATTCGATCAGCGTTCTCAATGAGCGGCGGTATGAACCAGCTGCATGATCCAAAAGCGTACGGCCAAGCATTGGATGACAATCGCTCGATCACCTTCGCGATCACGCACGACATTCCAACCAATGACGGCTTCCGTTACCAAATTATGGACCCACAAGATGAGCAGCTTGCTTACGCTTACATTCTTGGTAAAGATGGTGGGACGCCGCTGATCTACAGCGATGATCTACCGGATGCTGAAGACAAGGATAACGGTCGTTGGGCCAATGTTTGGAATAGCTCGAACATGAAGAATATGCTGAGCTTCCATAACGCAATGCAAGGCAAATCAATGACGATGATTTCGAGCGACCAGTGCACTTTGTTGTTCAAGCGTGGTAAAGAAGGCATAGTTGGTATTAATAAATGTGGTGAAACGCGTGGCGTGACCGTTGATACTTACCAACATGAGTTCAATTGGCATGTTCAATATAAAGACGTATTGAGCAGCGCCACAGAAACCATTTCTTCTCGCTACCATACGTTTAATTTACCACCACGCAGTGCACGTATGTTTAAGCTTTAATACTTGTGCAATAAAGTGAAATACGATTGTTAGATAGCATAAGCCGCAGTAAGTTCTGCGGCTTATTTGTATCTGGGCTAAGGCTTACCGTTACTGTTGATCGCTGATAACACCAGACCAATGATTTTGATGGGATAGCGCTTTCAACAATTCGATCTCTTTCTCTGTCTCTATTTTAAGCCAATCAATGAGATCATTAATCACAGGCGAGTGAGTGCGTTGGTGGATGAAATAGGTCCAAGCACTGTTTTGGATCTTGGCATTCTTCGGGCAGTACAAGAAGCCACGTTGTAGATCTTGTAAAACCAAAAGCAAATCCGTCACTGTGACACCTTCACCCGATAAGCAAGCGCTGAGTGCCATATCCAAGGACAAGAAGCTGGTATTTCTGACAGGCTTTTTCGGTGGAAATTCGACATCGGCCAACCATACTTTCCAATCATGGTGATCTAAGGTTGGATGCAGCCGTGGCATGGTTAAGATCGAATCGAGGTCGGTGTCTTTATTCGTTGAACTGGCTGAATGAGTTAAGCTCGTGGAGCAGACTGGCGCCATAAACTCTTCACGCAAGAAAGTGATGTCAGGAGCGTTGTTGTATCGTTTTTTGAATCGAGTGTGGAAGATTAACAAGTCGTATTCGCTGCTGTTGATCGCTTCATCCTCTTCAATCACAGGAACTATCACGATCTCGTAATCTAGGTAGCGTTCGTTTAATTCACGTACCTTGGAGATCAATACTCGCGTAGCGAAACTCAGAGTTGCTTTCATCACAATACGTTTTTGTTTCGGTTCACTCCAAGAGGCGATCACCGACTCGATATTGCCGTAACTTTCACGCAAAGCGACATACAAATCATGACCTTGTACCGTTAATTCAATCGCTCGATGTTTACGAATGATCAGCGATGCGTTCAGCTCATCTTCAAGCTGCTTGATCTGACGGCTGATTGCACTCTGTGTCACGTTAAGCTCATCGGCAGCCAACGTAAAGCTCATCAGCCTTGCAGCCGCTTCGAAGGCTTTTAAGCCATTATGGGAGGATGGCAAGCTAGGATATGGAGTCATAATTCTTTCGTATGAGTTTTTGGAATGTTAGAGTCGCAAATTTATCAATTGAACGCCAGCCCCATCGATCGTATTTTGGGCGAAATTAACTGAGGCGCTCATGAAAAAAATACTCACTCTCGCATTCCCTTTGATCATTTCACAGCTGATATCCATGGCTTTAGTCCTTACCGATGTTTGGATGATGTCGCGAATCAGCGTGTCAGCGCTTGCGGCTGGTGGCTTAGGTGCCTCTATCTACTTCTTTATCTTCATTATTGCGAGCAGCACTGTCGGTTGTGTCGCAAACCTAATTGCTATCGCGTATGGTCAGCGCGTGGCACGCCCTGAGTTTGGCAATACACAAATCAGACTAGCGGTGAAAGGCGCAACCATGTTGGCATTCGTGCTCAGCGTGACTTTAATGGCAAGTTTCTGGTTTGCTCCGTTGGTGTTGGAAGCGGCTAAACAACCTCAAGAAGTGATCACCTTAGCGATGGAATATGTGCACGCCCTAAAATGGGTGATGTTGCCTTCGCTTATCTTATTGGTGCTACGTGGCTTAACCAGCGCGTTTGGTAATGTGCGTTCTATTCTGGTGATGTCGGTTATCACTGTGATTTTGAATGTACCCGTCAGCTACTTCTTAACCTTCCAATTAGACATGGGCTTAACGGGGTTAGGGCTAGGTACCGCTATCGCGGCATTTATCGTGATGGTTGGCTACACGGTTTGGGTATTCAAACGTGACGAATTCAAGCAGTTCGCCCCTTGGCTAAATACCGAAGAGTACTCCATTAAGCTGATGAGCCCACTTTTAATGATGGGTTTACCTATCGGCTTGGCGGCGTTACTTGAGCACGGTTTGATATACGGTGGCACTTTAATGGCGGGCACTATCAGTATTGCTTCGTTAGCTCTACACCAAATCTTACTGCAATGTTTAAGCTTTACTTGGAACTTCAACTTCGGCTTTTCACAAGCAGCCGCTATTTTGGTTGGCCGTGATTTTGGTGCGGGTAACTACGAAGGAATTAAAAGAACCTCGATTCAAAGCTTTATACTGGTGTCGGTATTGAGTGTGTTCATGTCTGCTGTGTTCATCCTATGGCCGGAAATGATTGCTTCTATCTTTAAGCTAAATGATGGCACTGGTGCAATGACGTCGCTACTGGCTTCGGTTATCTGGGTAGTGGCGTTGTGTTTTATTGTTGATGCTTGGCAGTTGCTGGCAATTAATTTGCTAAGAGGGATGAAGATTGTCTCGATGCCAACGGTGATGACTGCCATTGGTTATTGGGTATTTGGCCTGCCTGCCGCTTGGTACTTGATGGCAAAATTTGAATTGGCAGGGATCTGGGGTGGAATCGGCGTGGGTTTAGGCGTGACAGGTATTCTGCTACTTATCCAATTGATGCGTGTCATTCAAAAGAACAGCAAGTCTCCGGAGCTATCGAATCATGCTTATTCATGAGTGGCTTGTACTGCTAGCCTCGAGTTATAACCTTTTATTATAGACCTTGGTCTTACAGAAACCGAGCACAAAGGTGGCTAAAATGATTTGAGCTGCTCATCATTTTATCAAGGAATACACAAATGGAAGTTGGACTGTTCTGGGCTGAAAAAGGAATGTTAGTGCTTGGCGCACTGTTTGTTTTAACGAGCATAATGCAGTACGGAAGACGCAGTAACGATTGGAAAGGTGTGATTACGATGTTCTACAAGCGTATTCCTATGAATATTGCGGAATACAAATGGTACCGACTCGGTATCGCGTTGTTGGTTTTTGCCGTGATTATACGTTTCGCATTGTTGATTCTATGGCCTACCTATCAGTTCTAGCTTTTTATATTTGCTCTGATGTATAAGACATCTGTCATTAGCTCTCACGTGTTGGATATATCAAAGCGATAAATGCATGAGTAAACCGAGCCTTAATATACTCATTTATTCAAGTTATTATTAAAGGTATCATTTGATAGAATTAGTGCTATTACTCCATATAATAGTGCAGTTAGTTGATTAATAATAATTGTTATTGTCTTTGTAGCATATTGATTTACATAAAGAATAATACAAGATGATAGCTCACCCGCCTGTTTTATCATTCTTACTAATAATCTACACATAAATCCATTCACCCCGTACCTGATACCATAATGATCTGTTACACTCGTCCGAATTAGCTTTAATTTGTCGGTGGTGCATTTATGTCGTTCCCAGTTCTTATATGTGATGATTCTGCGTTAGCAAGGAAGCAGATGGCTCGATCATTGCCTAGTTCTCTAAATGCAGATATAACTTTTGCTGTTCATGGGCTTAATGCACTTGAAGAGTTAGCTCAAAACCAGTTTAAACTGATGTTTCTTGATCTCACCATGCCGGAATTAGATGGCTATGGCACATTGGAAGAGATGCAACGTTTAGGTAATACCACGCCTGTTGTGGTTGTTTCTGGTGATATCCAACCAAAAGCGCAACAGAAGGTCATGGACCTTGGTGCCAAAGCGTTTTTACAAAAGCCGATCGATAAAGAAGCGTTAAAAGCCATTTTACGCGAGCATGTTGAGCCACCGAAACAGCCTCAACTCATTACGCCTTCGCCTCTAGAGCTGCCAATACTTCGCCGACGTGACATCTACATGGAAGTGGCTAACGTTGCGATAGGCCGTGCAGCCGATGCATTGGCGCGTCACTTTAATGTATTTGTGCACTTACCATTGCCGAACGTGAACATCTTCGAAGTGAGTGAATTGCATATGGCACTTCGTGACCTAGCAGACAACGACCAAGTATCGGGTGTTTGCCAAGGCTTCAGCGGAGAAGGCATTGCGGGTGAAGCGTTAGTCTTGCTGAGTGATTCCAGCGTGAGCGACCTTAAAAAGCTCATGAAGGTACCAACAGATAGCGAACAGCTTGAAGAGTTAGAACTGTTGATGGATGTGTCGAATATCCTTGTTGGTTCTTTCCTTAACGGGTTAGGGGAACAATCAGAAGTCCGTTTTTTCCAGAGCTCTCCTGTTTTACTCGGCCAACACATCTCAATTGATTCTGTCATCGAAAATACCAGTGGCTCGTTTAAGAAGACCATGACCTTTGAAGTCAGCTACAACATAGATGGCACTTCCATCCGTTGTGACCTTCTGTTTATGTTCGTGGACGAATCCCTACCTCTTCTAGACAACAAATTGGCCTACTTAATGGAGGAGTTTTAATATGCTGAATCTTCCTGCTGAATTTGAACAGTTCCACTGGATGGTGGACATGGTTCAGAACGTCGATATGGGGCTGGTGGTCATTAACCGTGACTTTCAGGTACAAGTTTGGAATGGCTTCATGACTCACCATAGCGGTAAGCAATCGCATGACGCGATCGGTAAGTCTATCTTTGAACTGTTCCCTGAGATCCCTGAGGAGTGGTTTAGGCTCAAAACCAAGCCAGTCTACGATTTAGGCTGCCGTAGCTTCATTACATGGCAACAAAGGCCTTATCTGTTTAAGTGTCGTAATGTTAGGCCAGTAACCCAACAAGCTGATTTCATGTATCAGAACGTGACGCTTAACCCAATGCGTTCGCCAACAGGCCAAGTCACCTCATTGTTCTTGTCTATTCAGGATGCGACAGCAGAAGCCTTGATGTCTCAAAAGGGCTAACACATTTTCTAGCTCGGTTATTAAATAGCTTTAAAAAGCGCTCCGAACATCGAATAAAATGGTTAAGGTTCCCACCTTAGCCATTTTTTTTGATGTCTATGCTTCGGGTGTGTTTCCAAACTGGTGCTAAATGTAAGTTCATGAGATTGCCGAATTTGCTCGAAAACGAAGAAAACTTGGAAAAAAGTCGAATTTATTTAAGAAAAAAGACATTTTTTGTTGGAGAAAAGTATAAATTTTATGTGATTTAGAGGTATTTTCTTCACATATTTGCTTAGTGAGAGGGGGATTGAGCGAGAAAGGGAGAAAACGATTGCGCAAGAAACCGACAGCGTTTGCGTTAGAGGCTCACTAAGTTGTTAATTAGTAAGGATTTAGTAGCAAGGTGTAACTGAGGGTTTTTACCAGATATGGAATCTTTGAGAGGATAGCATAAAAAAAAATGAAATATCAGACTTGCTGTTACTAAATCACGACCTATAATGCTGAAAACCGGAGCGTCTGCCAACGCTCCGGTTTTTTTGTGTCCGAAGAAAAGTAAACTCGTCTGCCAACGGTTTTACTACGCATTTCGCGAGAGACACATCATTTTATGAATCAAGGAAAACACCATGCGTATCGAACAAGAACTTAAGTTAGGTTTTAAAGACGTACTCTTCCGTCCGAAGCGTTCTACCCTTAAAAGCCGTTCTCAAGTTGAATTAACCCGCGATTTTACATTCAAGCATAGCGGTCGTCAATGGTCTGGTACTCCAGTAATTGCTGCGAACATGGATTCGGTAGCAAGCTTTGAAATGGCAGCTGCTCTAGCAGAGCACGGTGTGATGACTGCGGTACACAAACACTACACAGTAGAGCAGTGGGCTGAGTTTGCTAAAACAGCAGACAAGAAAACACTGAACAATGTATTTGTTTCAACGGGTACATCTGAAGCTGAGTTTGAGAAAGTTAAGAAGATCATGGCGCTTAGCGAAGACTTCGTATTTATCTGTATTGATATCGCTAACGGCTACTCAGAGCATCTAGTTGATTACGTGCAAAAAGTACGTGCTGAATTCCCAAACAAAGTTATCTCTGCCGGTAACGTTGTAACCGGTGATATGGTTGAAGAGCTAATCCTAGCGGGCGCAGACATTGTTAAGGTTGGTATCGGCCCGGGTTCGGTTTGTACTACACGTGTTAAAACAGGCGTAGGTTACCCTCAACTTTCTGCAATCATCGAGTGTGGCGACGCGGCACACGGCCTTGGCGGCATGATCATCGGTGACGGTGGCTGTTCATGTGCGGGTGACGTATCTAAAGCGTTCGGCGGCGGTGCTGACTTCGTAATGCTAGGCGGCATGCTAGCAGGTCACTCTGAGTCAGGCGGTGAAGTTGTAGAGCAAGACGGCAAGCAATACATGAAGTTCTATGGAATGTCATCTCAGTCGGCTATGGACAAGCACTCAGGTGGTGTTGCTAAATACCGTGCTGCGGAAGGTAAAACTGTTTTACTTCCATACCGTGGTTCAGTTCACAACACAATTTCTGACATCCTTGGTGGTGTACGTTCAACTTGTACATACGTAGGCGCAGCAAAGCTTAAAGAGCTAACTAAGCGTACGACTTTCATCCGTGTACAAGAGCAAGAGAACAACGTGTTCGGTAAAGAGTAACCTGAACGAATTCGAATAGTTCGAAAATCAAGGGCCGCTTTTGCGGCTCTTTTTTTGTTCGGGGACAAAAGCTACGATTGTTGTGCGAATAGAGTTGCTAAGAGCAATAAAAATTATCTTGCCGCTTAGAGCTACCGGCAATATCGTTTGAACTCAGATTTATGTTCGGTCAACCGGATAAGTCCTTTATTCGTTGTGTGTTGCGACTTGGTTTCAAGTTACTAGGAATCAAAGAAGGCGAAAGCCGCTACCAACAGCGCAAAGGTGTTTATCAGTTAGTCGACCAGAAAGGTAACTTCGAGCGTAAGACCGACCAAGCCGACAAGCTTGAATGCCTTACTCAACAAATCAAAATACTAGAAAATCGAATCGCTGAAATTGATGGGAACCACACCGAAACCGTCAAAGGCGCCAGAACCATCAAAGCGAAGAACATCACCGAAGACGTCGACACCATCAAGTTCAATGGTGGAAAAGGCGTTTGCACCGGCGCAAGCATTTGCCCCTTCATGGGTAAACCGCATGTTGATGTATCATCCGCCGTTTATGCGGGAAAAGACTAATGGCATTAAGTAAAACATCACTGATACAGAAGCTAGAAACCGAACTGAAAGCCCAGGGCTTTGTGCTCGATGGTGAATCCGCCATGGTAGGCATGATGGCAGAAGCAATTGCGAATGCTGTAGTCGATGAGATCACTCAGAATGCTATTGTGGTTGTAGATGCTGGTAGTTCTTCTGGTACATATAAAATGAAATAGCAGAATATAGATTCTACAATGTGAATAAATATAAAAGCCGAGCGTTTATACTCGGAAAAAATTTAACTCCAACCTTTTATTTTTTCCAAGTAATTTACAACATGCAATGAAGTAAAAGAAAAAAAGCTTATAAAAACAGCATTTATCCCAGCACTGTATCTCATAAAACCATAATATTCATTGTTATTTAATAATAGAGTTGTCAAAAAGCTCAAAATAAAAACGATTAGAGCGATAAGAGAGTACTTGCATATTTTATATATTGACATTGTTTTATGGACCTATATGGTATTGATTCTTATTTGCATTCTCAGTTAAAAGTGTGTGAGATGTCAAGGTTATTGTTTTTATTGTCATTTTTTTATGTTCAGCAAGTGCTTCTGCTTGTTTTCCGTTAACCCAAAATACTACGTATAAGTTAGTAGGTGGTGTCGAGTATTGCTTAGAATCAGAGTACCAATTCGTATATGTTCATAATTCAAAATATAGCACAGGAATTGTCGAGCTATCTGATATAAATAGAAAGGTTTTTGATCTTATTTATTCTGGAGAAAGCGCTAAAGTTCCAGACCAATTCAAAATTACCGCTTTTGAGGATATTCAACTTACTGTACTGGATGGTTATCTATATATCGAGAACGCTCCTAAAAGTCGCAAAAAACGGTCTTTACCTAATATAGGAGTAGCAGTTGTTTCTAATTTAAGTGGTTCTGTTGGCACTAGTTTAGCCGGAGGATCTGATGTGCAGGTTATGCCGACAATTGTCGGGACTGTTATTGGTACCGGAGTAGGAGTCGCAACAGGGCCTCTAGCTCCAATAGTAGGGCCATTAGTGAGTGGTGCTATAACACAGAATATTGTTGGTACTCAAGGCAAACCACCACCGCCTTTGACAATAATCAGTACTACTTCAGCCCCTAACACCAACTCAAGTTTTGTTCCTAGACCTTTTACTAGTTCTAACGGTAGTGGCGGAGGTGGAGCTAGTAGTGGCAGTAGTGGTTTTGGCGGCGGTGGTGGTGGTGGTGAGTGTACCGAATGCCATAGCTAGCATAAAGATACGGGTATCGAACAAATGAGGTGCTGGTCAAGATCCCCCCCGAACTTGACCTATCCAAACGCAGCAAGCAAAGGCGTTTGGGTTAGGTATAAATACATTTGCTGTGTAAATGCTAAGTAAGGTTATGGGTACTGGTTCGCTCGCAAAAGTGGCGGCATTCATTGTAAAACAGCGTTATTCATGGGTGTAAATCGTCGTTTATCACTGTTTTTATATACATTAATTTAGAGCTAAATAATTGATTTTATTTTGATTGTTGTGTTTTTTATTAAGTTATACGGTATGTCTTCCCAGTCGGCTATGGACAAGCACTCAGGTGGTGTTGCTAAGTACCGTGCTGCGGAAGGTAAAACTGTTTTACTTCCATACCGTGGTTCTGTTCACAACACAATTTCTGACATCCTTGGTGGTGTACGTTCAACTTGTACATACGTAGGCGCAGCAAAGCTTAAAGAGCTAACTAAGCGTACGACTTTCATCCGTGTACAAGAGCAAGAGAACAACGTATTCGGTAAAGAGTAATCTGAACGAATTCGAATAGTTTGAAAATCAAGAGCCGCTTTTGCGGCTCTTTTTGTTTGGGACTCGAAAATACATTATTGCCCCGAAATGTGTTGGATAGGTGGTTGTCTGTTTCAAAACAATGATGTGCTACGTGCTAGACGTCTCTTAAGTGCTCGAAATATTAATTTTCAACCTAATTTTGCATAGCCAAATTAGGTATAAAAGCTTTTACTCTTATCAATGAACCATTGAGTTGCTTTACCATGCGTTGGGCTAGTAACACGATCAACTTGTAGCAACCAATCTTTTTCTTCGCCAGCAATTTCTAATTCTCTTAAATCACTGTGATGATTTATTACGTGATGTGGCAACAAGCTCCAGTTATTATTGAGCTTTATTAGCTCAATAACTCCCTCTAAATTATTCACTATGGAGTCAGACCTTGATAATGGGGTGTTGTAGTGTAATCGGGAATCTTTCAATAACACTTGGTGGTAATTTTTTATCTTGTTAAATATGACGTTAGAACTCGATAGTAAGGGATGTAAGTGGTGGACGGCTATCGAGAATGAAATATAACCAATCGAACCAAGATCCACGTTCCTTGGAGGCTCTTGGCCCCAAAGCATAAAGCCAATATCAGCTTCGTTTTTGGCAACCATATCAGCAACAAGGCTATTTTCGACAACGTTTAAATTGAGTTGTGTGAAAGGAAAAAGTGCATAAAACTCTTTTAACGCCTCGTAAAATTTAGGCGTGAGCAATAACGCATTTATTGCGATGGTCAGCTTATCTTCGACACCTGAGCTAAATGCCTTCATCATATTGTCTATTTGGTAGGCATCGTTCAGTAGACTCATCGAGTATGAATAAAGGCGCTTGCCCTGTGGTGTTAACTGTGGGGTGCGGGATGAGCGATCAAAGATAATTGTGTCAGTATCAATTTCTAAGTTGGCAATTGCGGTACTGATGGCTGATTGTGCTTTTCCCAACTTTCTCGCAGCGGCGGAGAAAGAACCACATTCTACACATGTAACTAAGGTTTCTAATTGCTGAAGTGTAAACATTATAAACCATCTATTTTTTAGATAATAACTAACTATATGATATCACCTTTGTAGATAATAATGTGGCATCACAAGATAAATTGATGGTTTACAATATGAACAACTTGAAGCAAAAAGAACAAACTACGACTCAAAAAGAGCTAGACGATCTAAGAGCTCGCTTAAATCAGAACTCGTTAGTAATGCAGAAAGCGTCCAAAAAGGCAGACTCTACAGAGATGATGGCAGGGGTTCTTAAAACCATTGGGACGTTTGAGAAAAGCTAATACTGAAAACGTATATGTTTGCATCGAGTATTAAAGAGCTCAAAAGCGCAGCATCACCTATGATCCGACAAGCAACATAACAAGTTATTAAGGCTCCAAAATACTTTTTCTAATCTGATAAAGACGATTTAGTGCCCCTTTCCTAAATTGTTTCTGTCCAGAAATATGTTTTAGATATGTGGATAATTACGAATATCTAACCTTGGTATCAATCCACAAAAGATTATCAAATTTTTAATTTTCAACATAAAGAGCCGCTTTTTAGCGGCTCTTTATGTTTGAGGTGTATTGCTATTTCGGACAATTAAGTCTCAACGATCTTCTACTTCGCATAATTCGAAGGAAATAGTGCTCGTTTCGCTTCTTCATCACGTTCGGTTTTAAATTCAACGTCTTTGCCGATTTCACGCGCACGCAGTGCGGCTGGGCGAGTGTTGATTGCGTTAAACCAGCGCTTCAAGTTCGGGTAAGGATCTAGGCCTTCTTCACCAAGCACGAACGGTGCTTTATCAATCCAACCCCATGCCGCGACATCGACAATGGTGTATTCATTTCCGACGAAAAACTCACGACCTTCCATATGCTTTTCTAACACTTCGTAGTGACGTTGTGCTTCACGTAGATAACGGTTCACGGCGTAGTCTAGGCCTGCTGGCGCAGCATGGCGGAAGTGTACCGATTGGCCAGAGTATGGACCAAGACCGCTCGCGATGAACATCATCCAAGATAGAAGTTCTGCTCTGTCTTCTGGTTGTCCCGCTAGCTTGCCAGTTTTCTCTGATAGGTAAAGAAGGATAGCGTTCGAATCGAATACACGTTGCCCATCGTCTTCAATCGCTGGCGTTTTACCGTTCGGGTTAATCAAACGATATTCTGGCGTATGTTGATCGCCCTTTAAGGTATCAACAGGAACCAGTTCAAAATCTAGGCCTGTCTCTTCTAGAAACAGAGCGATCTTCATTGGGTTGGGTGTTTGGTGAAAATAGAACTTAAGCATGGGGTAACTCCTTGTATTGGTAATTCATTAAAACACCACTTGAACGATCGTTCAACAATTAATTTTGAATGACTTCAAAATACGCCGATTCGCATTCAACCTCTATGTCTCAATAACTTCGTTATCTAAACGTGAATCAGCATAGAATTATCTAGTGTGTTGGTTGTTAACTTGTTGAAAAAATGACCTTAAAGCTGCTTCTTCAATTCGTTGTTTTATACGGAGTTTGGATTTTTGATTGGTGCTTCACGGTTTTTTAATACTAGGGGCTTACATTGGTGAGCAAATCTGATGTGAACACTTAACGACACAGGATCTTTCCATGAAAAAGAACATTATCGCCCTCGCTCTTGGTGGCATGCTCGCTTTTGGCGCAACACCTTATTCTTTTGCTGCTAACGATGGCGCAGTACAGGCTTCAGCGGATTACGCGCAGTTGGTGACTAAGCGACAAGTTGTCGACCAATTACTTCTTGATGCGTTGCAGGCGTTTAAGTCTCCGGCAAGAATTTCTCACGCGGGCTTCACGGCTAAAATGCCAAGCAACATGGAAATTGTGACTAACCGATTGTTAGAAGCGTACCAGCTAGAACCTTACCGTACTGACTTGTTGATCTCGGCAGCGAACGCTCAGATCTACAACAAGAACGCAGAGCGCGCTATTGAGTTGTTTGAACAAGCACTGACGGTTGCGCCAGACGATGTCGACCTTCATGCGTATCTAGCGGTTTGGCAGCGATTTGATGGCAATGAAAGTGAATCGAATAAGCACATGCAGAAGCTGGAAAACCTGAACAAAGGTAAAGCAGAAGACATCAAACGTATTTTTGCAACGGTCGACCGCGTGTTAGAAACACCTCTTAAAGAGTCTGCGGATAAGGGACTGTTGAGCGACCACGGTGCCATCGTCACTTTGGGTTACGCGCTTAACCCTGATGGTTCTATGCATGAGATTTTGATTGAACGTCTTGAAACGACACTGGCAATGTCCAAAGCCAACCCGGATGCGATGATTGTATTAACGGGTGGCGTGCCTAAGAATCACAAGACAGAAGGCAAGTTGATGGCGAATTGGCTTATCTCGAAAGGGGTGAGTAAAGACCGCATCATTGAAGAGAACTACGCTACTAGCACGGTAGGTAATGCCTTGTTCAGTAGCTATGCGCTTGCTCGCCATAATATTAAACATGCGACCATTATTAGCTCGGCGAGCCATGTTCGCCGTGGTCAAACCTTGTTTGAAATTGCGAGTTGGCAAACTGGTCCTCAAGGCATTACCTTCGATACGGTTTCTTACCCAGACAAGCCGCTAGAAAGTCTTAAGAAAGCGAGCAGTGGTGAGCTATTAGGTATATACCGTGATGCTCTAAGAACTTATGGCATGTGGAGCTACCGTTCTTACCCACTGGAATCTCGTTAAGCCTAAGCATTATTTGCGTTTGGGAAAAGTGCGGTTCGCGTTAAACCAAAGCGTCACTTGTTAGTACAATCGAGCACAGCTAGATGGTATGCTGTGCTCCTATTTAATTTAGTGTTTCAAAGGCGAAAAAATGAACCCGATTTTAGCGATGTTGAAAGAGAACAATATTAGCGACGAGCAGATCAGTGAGCTATTCAAAACGCTGACAGAGAACCCTCTTGCAGCAATGGCGACAATCAGCCAACTTGGTTTACCTCAAGACAAACTTCAAATGCTGATGGGTCAGGTAATGCAAAACCCTGCGCTAATCAAAGAAGCAGTTGAAGAGCTTGGCCTAGATTTTTCTAAGGTTGAAGCGGCTAAAGAGCAACTTCAAAAATAAGTGAGTTTGATTGAGCTGATATCGTCTTAGCTTAATCCACATTCAATAAAAAGGTCGTTTAAGTTCAGCAACAGGCTGTTTTAACGGCCTTTTTTGATCTTGGGGGCGATTATTAACTTCGATCAAGTTGCTTTCAATCCCAGCCTCCCATTTTCTACTCCACGACTATTTGAACATAATTGACAGTACTCTTGCCAAATATGCATTGCTACTGACAAATTGCTTACTAGACTTAATTAATCTGTGTGCGACCTGATATGTGCACCTTGATGAACAGAGTTTTTGGATGAAGAAAGCCCTCAATAATAGGGCTAACCGATTTTGGCCATAAGCGCGGTTTATCTATGAGTCACATTAAGGAAATGAATAAGAGGGCAACAAACTAAGCCCTTTATTGAGCAGTGATTTATAGGAAGCTAGTTATGGAGTATTTAAAAGAAACCGCTTTAGTGAGCCTTGTGTTGGCAGGGCTTGTTGGTTGTGGTGGTGATTCAGGTTCATCAAGCAGCACGACACCCATTACCTTGAGCGTGAGTGATGCGCCCATTGATGATGTTAAAGACGTCACTGTGACATTCAGTAAGGTCGCTTTACTTCCTCAAGGGGGAGGTTCGCCTCTGATTTATGATGTGTATAAAATGGACGAAAACGGCGACTACGTTGATGAAAATGGCGATCCATTGCCAGATGGTGAGGACCCTATTCCTTTAAGTGTGAATTTGTTGGATTACCAAGGCAGCGATGCGCTTCCTTTGATTGAAAATGAGGTCATTCCGGTAGGCAGATATAAGTTGTGTGTTTTTGCGAATGATGGCGATCATCCAACAGATCCATCTTACGTGGTAGAAAATGATGATACGAATCATGAGTTAACGGTGAAAGGTGAAGGTGCGTGTCCGCAAGGTGTGGGTAAAGAAGATAACGCTGGCGTACTTTACTTTAATAACTCATTTAATGTGAACCAACAAAGCAACGATTTTGTTGTCGAGTTCGACCTTCGACGTGGCCTAAAGAACAGTTCGACTTTCCCTGATTACACCATTCAAAGAACGTCTGTAAGCCTTATCAATACGGTTGAGACAGGAAACATTGAAGGCACTGTTGAACTTTCTACTTATGACACTTGTAACGGTGGTGATAATACCTTTGTTCAGGCAGTCTACTTGTATGAAGGTAATGTTGAACAAGCTGACATGGCTCCGATTGGCGGCAGTGATGAAGTGAAACCGATTACTTCAGCATCAGTGACAATCAATCAAGCACAGACCAACTATGAGTTTTCCCTTGGTTTCATCGACCCAGGTACTTACTCATTGGGTTATACCTGTACTGCGCAGTTCGACAGTGATGAAGACAATGCAGATCCGGTTGCTGATGGTTTTGAAATCTATGATGTTCAAAATAGTGTTCAGGTATTGGTTGGTCAAGACAGCCAAGTGTCATTCTAACCTATATGTGAATTATGCTTTTTAATCAAAACGGCCTCTCATTTGGAGGCCGTTTTTGATCATGTCACCTAGCTAGCATGAATTTGATGCGCATTGAGTGTGACTCTAGGGAAGTGATAATGTAACTTTGTATCTCTTACTATAACCTAGCGAAATGTACTCTGGCGTTGATTATGAAATCTAGCTTAAGCATTCGATCTTATACCAAGCAATTTAATACTCATGCTCATGATGACCATCACCAACTGGTATTGCCAATCCAAGGCAGTATCAATATCGAGATGGTGGGGTATATCGGCAAAGTGGCCGTGGGAGAATGTGTGGTGATTCCGGTAACCACAGCGCATGCGTTTAAGGCGGATGAAGCAGCGCGGTTTATTGTCGCGGATATGGCGGAGTTGCCGCAGCACTTGTTGGAGCATGAGCTTTCGGTTTTCACGATAACACCACCTTTGATGAGCTTTCTGCTGTTTGTTGAGAAGCAGCTGGAGTATCAGGTCGATAGTGGTATTGAGTCATCAATCTTGGATGTGTTTTCACTGCTGTTAGAGCAACAACAAGTGAGCAAGAGCATTGACCCTCGAATCCGTGCGGTACAAAGGTTGATTGCGGATAACTACACGCAGCCGTTATCCATTTCACAACTTGCTGAAACGGCCTGTTTGAGCCCCACTCAGTTTAAGAAACGATTTAAAGAGTGCCTTGGTATCAGTGCGCTTAAATACATCACTCGATATCGCATGGAGAAAGCCCAAGCCTTGTTAACCCACACCGATTTACCGGTTCAATTGATCGCTGAAAATGTGGGGTATAGTGATGTTTCTGCTTTCAGTCGCCGTTTCTCTCAGCACTTTGGAATGTCCCCAAGGGCGTTTCTAGGCTCAATAAAAGAGAGTCTTTAGAAACAACAATAGCGTCCTTTCAGCAAATTAACTTTTATCAATCTTCACTATTATCTATTTCAGAAATGAAAATTGGGTAATAGAAATGAATCTTGCCATCAATCGCGTTAACGAATTCCAAACGGGCACTTTAGCCATCTTGTTTGCTTCTATTTTATGGGGCACGACAGGCACTGCCGCAAGTTTTGCACCTGATCTAAGCCCATTAGCGATTGGTGCTTTCTCTATGGGCGTCGGTGGTCTATTGCAAGCGGGTTTGGCGTATCGAAAAATCCTATTCGCTTTCGACAAACTTTTGCAGAACAAGAAGTTGTTGGCTGTGAGCGCTTTGGCTTTGGCGGTCTACCCTTTAGCTTTCTATTCTTCAATGAAATTATCAGGTGTAGCGATTGGTACAGTCGTTTCGATTGCGACCGCACCCTTCTTTTCTGCATTGTTAGAGTGTCTGATTAGCAAAAAAAATAACATCAACAAACGTTGGCTCACTAGCTTTGCGATTGGTGTGGTGGGTATTGGGCTGTTGGTGTTTTCAGAATCTTCATCGGCGAATGAATCCGGTGATGATCTCAAGCTGTTGGGTATTACTTTAGGTCTACTCGCAGGGTTGTGTTACGCCATTTATTCTTGGGCGACAAAAGCACTGATAGACAAGGACACTAAGTCTCAAGCGGCGATGGGCAGTATTTTTGGCCTTGGTGCGATGCTGTTGCTGCCAACGCTCTGGTTTACTGGTGAGAACCTGTTTTCCTCGCAGACTAACGTGTTAGTCATCAGTTATCTGACGTTAATCCCACAATGCTTGGGCTATGTAGCATTCAGTTTTGGTTTACGCCATGTGACCGCGAGCAGTGCCAACCTGCTGACTCTGTTTGAACCGGTGGTTGCAGCGGTGCTTGCCGTCTGCGTTGTCGGTGAGCTGATTCCCTTTACAGGCTGGCTAGGTATGTCTCTGATTGTGCTGTGCTTGTTTATGCAGTCGAAGCCATCTAAAGGAACGTTATAAGTATTTTTTTATTGAGCCTAATTGAAATTTATTTATGTGTAATTCTTATAATTGAATAAAAGGAGTATCTCAGTTGCAAGAGTGCTGTTACTATCACTATCAATAGTCGGGGGGCATATACCTTAATTGGTGTTTGCTGAGATCGTTATTCGAGACCCGTTGAACCTGATTCAGTTAACACTGGCGTAGGGAACTATAAGCACTCGATCTACGTCTGCACCCATGAACGCTTTCATGAGTTTAATGCGGCATTTCCTACGGTTAGTGTTGGTTCTCCTACGTCTTGCAAGATAGTAGGAGCGACAATGACACACAGTTCTATTCCACCAACCTTAACTCCAAGACCCTCAACTTGTCAGATCTCTATTGACAGTTCGATTCGATCAAACACTCCAATTGTTTTAACCATCGCGGGCTCTGACAGTGGTGGCGGCGCAGGTATTCAGGCAGACATCAAAGCCATGTCTGCAACCGGTAGTTTTGCTTGTTCTGTGATTACCGCTATTACTTCCCAGAACACTCAAGGCGTTTCTGCCATTTTTCCTATCCCGCTCGACCACGTAACAAGCCAATTAGATGCGGTTTTCACTGATCTGAATATAGTGGCGGTAAAAGTTGGTATGTTGGCTGATTCGCAAATCATCAAAATTGTCGCGGATAAAATTAAACAGTACCAACCCAAGTACCTCGTCATTGACCCTGTAATGGTGGCAACCAGCGGTGACTTGCTGTTAGAAACCTCTGCCATTAGTACATTAAAGCAAGAGCTGATTCCGCTAGCAGACATCATTACGCCTAACTTGCCGGAAGGCGCGGCACTGACGGGGAAAGCTGTGCCTGAAAGCGAAGCGGAAATGAAGGGAATGATTGAAGACCTACGCACACTGGGTGCTAAAGCCGTTCTTCTCAAAGGCGGCCACTTAGAGAAAGATGAAAACAGTAACGATCTACTGATTCTGACGACGACGTCTGCCTTGATTAGCGCGAAGCGTTTCCCGACTAAAAATACCCACGGCACGGGCTGTACGCTTTCATCTGCTATTGCTTCTTTCTTGGCCCAAGGCAACACGCTGCCAGAGGCTGTCGACCTAGGTAAGCAATACATTTCTCGCGCGATTGCTCATGCTGATGAGTTGCAAGTCGGCCAAGGCCATGGCCCGGTAAACCACTTCTTCGCTGGACACGGCAATGTCCGTTAATACGGTTGGTGTTCAGCTCAGCAATGCCTCCTTACGTTATAACGACAGTGAACACGCGACTTTGTCTGGGCTGTCGCTTTGCTTAAACGCAGGTAAGTGGACAGTATTGCTGGGTCGAAGTGGCTGCGGAAAAACCACCGTATTGCGTTATCTGGCAGGCTTACTGGACGATAAGGTGGAGTGGCAGGGCGCATTGGCAACGTCTGATGAATTGCCTTTAATGGACCGCATCGCTTACATGGCGCAGCAGGACTTGTTACTGCCATGGTTGTCGGTTATCGATAATGTTTGCCTGAGTCACCGTTTTCAAAATCCCGCAGCCAAGCATCAAAGCCAAGCATCCAATAAACAAGCTCAAACCAACCAAGCATTGGATTTGTTGACTTCGGTTGGTCTGGCCAATTACGCGAATGCGATGCCAGATCAATTGTCTGGTGGTATGCGTCAACGTGTTGCTTTGGCTCGAACCTTAATGCAAGACAAGCCAGTCGTGCTGATGGATGAGCCTTTCTCTGCGCTGGATGCGGTAACAAGGCATAAGCTACAAAGCTTAGCGTGTGAACTATTGATAAATAAAACCGTTGTGTTGATCACCCATGATCCACAAGAGGCGGTGCGATTGGCGGATAACTTGTATGTGTTGCAAGGTACACCTGCGAGCGCCCAGTCATTATCTGTGCCTAATACAGCGACACCAAGAGTGTTAGACGGTAAATGTGCTGAGTTACAACAAGCGATCATAGAGCAGTTGGAGCGTGACTATGAATGATCTAACGCGAAGTGAAGCTGTGGCTAGCTCAAAGATAGAGAACGTAGCAGTGCAAAGTTCAGGGGTAGAAAGTTCAACCGAGACACAAACCAAACTTGCTCGCCCTCGACAGATGAGTCCCGTTATGCGGTTGCTTATCAGCAGTGCTGTGATTCTTGGTTTATGGCAAATGGTGGTGGTTATCTTCGAGATGCCGAGCTTTATTCTGCCAGCGCCCGCAGAAGTCTCTATTAAGCTAATCGAACGTTACGATGTGTTACTCAAGCACACTTGGGTGACAGCACAAGAGATTTTACTTGGGTTACTACTGGGTTTGTCGATGGGGTTATTCTTCGCTCTGCAGATGTTGATGTTCGAACCGCTAAAACGTTGGCTGTTGCCTATCTTAATCGCTAGCCAAGCCATTCCTGTATTTGCTATCGCGCCAGTACTGATGCTGTGGCTGGGTTATGGCATCGCGTCAAAAGTGGTGATGGCGGCGATCATTATCTTCTTCCCCGTGACGACCTGTTGCTATGACGGCCTGCGTAATACACCGACAGGTTATCTTGATCTTGCCAAGACGATGGGTGCATCGAAATGGCAACTGCTCCGCCATATCCAACTGCCTGCTGCATTGCCAACCTTAGCATCTGGCATTCGTGTGGCTGTGGTGATTGCGCCAATTGGTGCAGTCGTTGGGGAGTGGGTTGGTTCGAGTGAGGGGCTGGGTTACCTAATGCTGCAAGCCAACGCGCGCATGATCATTGATGAGATGTTTGCGGCCTTGTTCATCTTGGCGGTGCTGTCTATCTCGCTCTACTTCGTTACAGATAAATTACTCAAAAAAGCCATCCCTTGGGAGAACCAATGATGGCTTGCTCAATAACACTTGTTTAATAAGGTTTCGTTTAATAAAGACTGTTTAATAAAGCTTCGCTCAACATAAGAATAATATTCAAAAGGAAAGGTTAACTGTGAAAAATACAAAATTGATAGGTGCAGTGGCACTGCTTGCTTCATTGGTTTCAGGTCATGCTCTCGCTGACTCTGAACAAAAGAAGCTGACGCTGATGTTGGATTGGTTTGTGAACCCGAACCACGGCCCAATTGTTATTGCCCAAGAGCGTGGTTACTTTGCTGACCAAGGTTTAGAGGTTGAAATCCAAGAGCCAGCCGACCCAAGCACACCAGCAAAACTGGTCGCGGCAGGTAAGGTCGATTTAGCCGTAACTTACCAACCAAGTTTAACCATGGATGTGGCAGCTGGCCTTCCTTTAGTTCGTGCATCAACCCTTATCGCGACGCCACTAAACACACTAATGGTGCTGGATAATGGCAAGAACGATTCATTAGCGGATCTGAAAGGCAAGAAGATCGGTATTGCGATTGCAGGTAATGAAGAAGCGACTATCGGCACCATGCTAGCTCAAGAAAATGTTGCGTTTACAGACGTGCAAACCATCAATGTTGGTTGGGCACTGTCATCTTCATTGGCATCGGGCAAGGTAGACGCAATCTGGGGTGGCCTACGTAACTTCGAAACCAACCAACTAGCCCTTGAAGGCTTTAAAGCCAAAGCGTTCTTCCCTGAAGAGCACGGTGTACCAGCTTATGATGAGCTGATCTTTGTGGCTAACGCAAAGCAGCGCGATGATGAAGCGATCAAAGCGTTCAACAAAGCACTCGAACAGGCAACCACTTACATTGTGAACCATCCACAAGATTCATGGATCGAGTTTGTGGCGTATTCACCAGATACGTTGAATAACGAGCTTAACCGACGCGCATGGAACGACACGCTGACTCGCTTTGCACTTCGCCCTTCAGCAGTGGACATGAAGCGTTACGATGATTACGCGCAGTTCATGTTCGACAAAGGCATTATTAAATCACTACCAAAAACCGCTGATTACGTACCGACTTTTGACTAAGGAATCTCATGAAATCCCAAGACTTAATCCAAGCCTGCCAGCAAGATTGGCAAGACTACACTGAGCATGATTTTGTTAAAACGTTGGCAAACGGCACGCTCGCTCAACCCTGTTTTCTGCATTATTTGAAGCAAGATTTTCTGTTCTTAAAACAGTATGCTCGCGCTTATGCATTGGCAATTTACAAGGCTAAAACACTGGCTGATATGCGTCGTGCACTGCCAAGTGTTCATGCTTTGCTAGATTCAGAAATCTCTCACCACGTTACCTACTGTGGTCAGTGGGGTTTAACCGAATCTGATCTAGAAAACGAACCTGAAGACTTCGGTACAGTCGCTTACACGCGCTACGTTTTAGATGCGGGTATGACGGGTGATCTGGTCGATCTATATGCGGCACTGGCTCCGTGTTCAATTGGTTATGCCGTGATTGGTAAAGCGCTATTAGAAAGTAGTGATACTGTTTTAGAAGGCAACCCATACGCGAGCTGGCTACAGCTGTATGGTGGAGAAGAGTTCCAGTCTGGCGTTGAAACGGGCGCGGAATATTTCAATCAGCTGCTTGCTGAAATTGATATCAACAGCGAACGCGGCCAAAACATCGTTCATATCTTTAAAACGGCAACGCGTATGGAGGTGGCTTTTTGGCAGCAAGGGCTGAATGCTCTTGATAGTTCACCAGCCGTTTAAAGCGCTTTTAACGAATAAGGATTCCCATGCTAACTGAACAAATCATTCAATCGCTTCGCGCAGTACGAGAGCAAAAGCCACTGGTGGTGAACATCACCAACTACGTCGTGATGAACAATACGGCGAATGCTTTGTTGGCGATTGGTGCATCTCCTATCATGGCGCACTCGCAACAAGAACTGGCTGAGATGATGTCATTCTCTGGCGCTTTGGTGATTAACATTGGTACGCTAGACAGTGTTTGGACGCCAAGAATGCGCTTCGCGGTTGAACAAGCGAGTGCAAACAACAAGGTGGTGGTTCTTGATCCTGTGGGTTGTGGCGCAAGTACGCTGCGTACTGAGACTTCTCGTGAAATTGCACGTTTAGCCGATAAGCTAATCATTCGTGGTAATGCGTCTGAGATCATTGCGCTAGCGGGTGAGCAAGCACAGAGCAAAGGTGTTGATGCACTAGATAGCAGTGATGCCGCATTAGACGCAGCGCAATGCTTAGTGGCTGAATACGGTGCGAATGTGGTGATTTCCGGTGAGACAGATTACGTTGTCACTAAAGATAGCGTTGTGACGTTAAACAATGGGCACCCAATGATGCCGTATGTGACAGGCATGGGTTGTACCTTAACGGCATTGACGGGCGCATTTGCTGCTGTTGGAGATGAAAGTGGTTTGGCGGCAGCGGCGGTATTAGGCGTGGTTGGTGAAATCGCAGCTGAAAACTCACGCGGTCCGGGTAGTTTACAAATGAACTTGCTCGATGAGTTGTATCAATTAGACGAAGAGACTCTGATTCAACGCTTGAAGATTCAGTAGGCTCAATCTAGTTCTAAGCTCAAAACTGATAGTTCTAAGTTAATAGCTCTTAACCAAAAAGAAAGCCCCCGACACTTATGTGCTGGGGCTTTTTATTATTGGTTCAGAACTAGGTCAGCTGTGTTAAAGCTAGTTTTGCTAGGTTCTAAATCGATTCACTTGGCTTTCTAAGTGGTGAGCAACGTCGGTTAAGTCGCTAGCGGCGCCAGAAATGCTGCTGACCGACTCTTGGTTGCTTTGTGCGATGGTATTCGCACCTTGCGCGTTTTCACCCAGTGACTTGGTCAAGCAATCTTGCTCATCAACCGATACTGCAATCTGGCTGTTGGCCTGATTCAAATCTTGGATGTGTTGGTTAATCACATGCAGGTTCTGAGAGGCTTGTTGTGCCTGAGTAGAAGCATCTGAAACCGTGCTGTGGCTAACCTTAATGGATTCTAAGGCATCTTTAGCGCCACGTTGTAATGAGGTGATGAGTTCATCAATCTGGCTTGCTGAATCTTGGGTACGCTTAGCTAAGGTTCTTACTTCATCTGCTACTACTGCGAACCCGCGACCTTGCTCACCCGCACGAGCAGCTTCAATAGCCGCATTCAATGCCAGTAGGTTGGTTTGCTCAGAAACGCCTTTAATTACTTCAAGAATGGCACCAATGTTCATCGACTCTTTGTGTAGGTCAGTCACTTTTTGGCTGCTGACCTGCATGCTTTCATCGGCGCTACCAATCTCATGCAGTGTTTTGTCGACCTCTTTGAGTCCCATTGCCACATTCTCGGTTGCTTGGTTTGCAACTTGAGACGCGTGGTTAGCACTTGCCGCAATTTCTGATGTGCTGGAAGCCAATTGATCAACGGCAGAAGAGATATTGATCATTTCATTGTTCAATTGTGTTGCATTGGTCGAGCTGTTGTTTGTCACCTGATTAAGTGACTCCGACATCTCACCAATACGCACGCTAGAGCGGTTCACTTGACCAACAATATCGCGCAGAGATTCAATGGTGATCTCCATATTGGTCAGCAGTTCGCCAATCTCGTCTTTGCTCTCTATGTTTACTTCAACATTCAGGTTGCCCTGAGAAAGCTCGTTGGTGATCTGTTTAACTTGTGCAATGCCTTTGGTAATAGAACGAGTCACCAGCACGGCGCTTGTCATACCAATGACCAGAGCAACCCCCGTAAGCAAGATGATGATTTGAATCGAGCGTTTTTCACTGGCTTGCAGTACTGGCGTGAGCGCTTGTTTTTGTTGCTCGAGAATACTTTGAGCATCCGCGACTGCAATCGCTAAGCTGTCACCAATAGAGGCGAGGGTAGCGGTTCTTTGCGTGTTCTCAATCATCTGTTGATGAACCTGTTCAAAGCCTTTTGCATACGCTTCGCGCTGGTTAGAGAAGTCTTCAATCAGCTCACTTTGATACGGCGATGATTTAAGAGATTCAATATCACCTTCGATTCCTGGAAGTGAGTATTCAAAGATATCTTTACCCGCTTCATAGGTTTTGAGGTCATTGTTGTTTGAGTAACTGAGTACGGTGATTTTGGCTGCGAGGAAGTTCTCCATCAACATGCCCGCGTATAAGCTCGCGTTTGGATCGTTGTTATTGTATGACTCATACAGCAAGCTCTGAGCCGCTTTCAGTGCGTTGGTTTCTCGTTTGACCATCTCCACATTTACCAATTGGTCAATGAGGAGCTGACTCTGTTTCATTGAGCCATAAGCCGAATCAAATGCCGCAACGTTGTCCTGTACTAATTGCAAGCTCGATAAGCTATCTGTATTGGTGGTTGTTTGGATTAAGTTGTTCAGCAGCTCATCAATCGCGAGTTTGCTTGATTGATAATTCGCCTCATATTGCTCATCCAATGACTCTAAGTAGCGTTCAGAGGCTAAACGCATCTCAAGAAAGTCTACTTGAATGTTACCTGACAATGTCGCCTTGTGGCTAAGATCACTGTATTGGCTAAAGCCATTCGACAAGGTTTGAATACCTTTGTAACTCACAAAGCCTGAAATGACGAAAAAGAGCAAGCAAATGGCATAACCCAGCTTGATCTTGAGCGCTATAGAAAGGTGGCGCATAACTATCCCTATATTTACCTGATTCCTTCATCGCTGAGTATTCCATAAAACAGCATTCTGGGCATGCTTGAAGTGAATATTTTGTGTAATAAGTAATGCTTTAGTTAAAAAGTTCAGGTTTTTCGGTATGCTCTCAACGAGTTGCGTATTTGATGGCGCGTGTGTAATTGAGTTTATTAAGTATCAACTAGCATGCACATTATGCGATTTGTCGGTAAAATAGTAGAAAATCAATTTTATAAATCACCGCCAAAGGCACGCTATGAATCCTTATAAACTCTACTTGGTAACAGACGACCAACAAGATTTAGCAACACTTAAGTTCGTGGTTGAACGAGCGGTCTCAGGTGGCGTCACTATGGTTCAAGTAAGAGAAAAGCATGGAGATGTAAGAGCTTTCATTGAGCGTGCAAAAGCTGTTAAGTCGGTTTTAGCCGGAACGGGTGTACCGCTGATTATTAATGACAGGGTGGACGTTGCATTGGCTGTGGATGCTGATGGTTTACATTTAGGGCAATCGGATATGCCTGCAGTGTTGGCTCGTCAGTTGATTGGCCCAAACAAGATTCTTGGGTTATCGATTGAGACCGATAAGCAGCTACAAGAAGCTGATAGCTTGCCGATTGATTATATTGGCCTCAGCGCGCTGTTTGCTACACCGACTAAGACAAACCTAAAGAAACACTGGGGTTACGAAGGCATTCAAATGGCGTTGGATAGCACTAAGTTACCAATCGTCGGCATTGGCGGAATCAACGAATCGAACATCCCTCAGCTTACTGAAACGGGTATTCATGGATTGGCATTGGTATCAGCGATATGTCACGCCGAAGATCCGAAAGCCGCGACAGAGTATCTGTTGTCTCTTATGAAGTGATGTTGCAAAACTAACGACAATATTAACGCGTCGAACAATCAAGGTTTAGCTTGCTTGCCATTGGTTGTACTGCAGTGAATAGCCACCGAGTTTTTCAATTAAGTTAGTGAGCACGGGTCCATTGATGTGACTTCGTGAAACTAAACAACCCACTGGCGTGAGCCAGCCACCATGTTCATGCGCCACAGGTAGAGCCACTAGCTTTCCTTTCTTAATTCCTTCCATCACCATCATTTCAGGTACATTTGCCCAGCCAACATCCTGTTCAACGAGATCAATGATGGTTCTGTGGTTGTTGGCATACCAAAGCATCGAGCTAATGCCATAGGTGAACCACAGTTCTTGCTGCTTGGAACTGCGATGCACGCATTGGCGGTAACGTTTTAAGTCGGAATCTTGCACTACGGGCATTTGGCTGAGTTCGTGCGTGGCGGAGCTGACAGTCAAAAAGCGTGCTTGGCCAAGTAAGAAGAAGTCCATATCCACCTTAAGTTCACCATCTGCATAGATGATGCCTATCTGCGCTTTTCCGCGTCTCACTAGATCTTCTACATCGAAGGTTGAGGTCGTAATAATATCGAAGTGTGTAATTGGGAACTGATCGGCTAGTGAACTAATTATCTTGATGAAGTTTTTATCAATGATGCTCTCATCAACAGCAATGATCAGTTCGTGCTCGTCTTCCTGTGTCAGCGATTCTACTTTTTGATCGAAGTACTTTTGTTGGTCGAGAATAGACTTAGCGACAGGCAATAACGCTTTACCTGTGTTGGTCAAAACAGGGATGTTTTTCTCTCGGTTAAACAGCTCTTGGTCGATAGCGATCTCTAGGTTAGCGATTGATTGGCTAACGCCGGACTGAGCGCGTTTCAGCTTGCGTGCGGCCGCTGAGAAAGATCCACTTTCACACACAGTGACGAAGACTTTTAGTTGCTCAAAACTGTACATGGTGTCTCTCTCAATTCTAAATAGGGGGATAATATTCAGGCTATCACTATTCGTGATGGTTGTTAACTTTCTATTATTATTTACGATGACATAATCCTAGCCAATCCAACACATAGTAGATTATTTAGAGGAATGTATGAGTACGTTAGAAAGAGTATTTCACTCAGTATTATTTGAAGTTTTGGCTGTAACGCTTTCAATTATAGGCTTAGCGATATTTACCGATCATGATGTGAATGCCTTATCAGGAACCATGATAGTTGTTGCCACCATCGCGATGATTTGGAACTACTGTTTTAACCGCATTTTTGATCGCTACTTTACGGGTGAAAAATCCAAGCGTTCGCTTAAATTACGTGTTTTTCATGTCATGTTGTTCGAAGCTGGTCTGCTGGTCGCGACTATTCCAGTGATGGCTTACTTGCTTAACGTGGGGATATGGCAGGCATTTTTGATGGACATCGGCGTTACTGTCTTTATTACCATTTATGCGTTTGTATTTAACCTGACTTATGACCATGTTCGAGCATTTTGGGTGCAACGAACTGAATTGGCCCTTCGGTGAAATCTAGGTGTGACGCCTAAGGGTATGTTTTCTATATGTAACTCATTAAGTTTCCGAAATACCATGGTTAATAATGGTATGATCGAAGGTCCAGCACTATGAGTTATAAAGAATAGGAAAGAGAATGACTAACCTTACACATCATCAAGAAGATGCAATGGCTACGTTTAAGGAAAACCTACACCTTCCAAATGGTGGTTTTCATAAACTGATTATTGAGCTAAGTAAGGAATATCAGCTGCCTTTTCAAAAGGTGCGTGCCGTTTTAAAGAAGGCTCAAAAAGACGTTGAACGTCAAATCCGTGAAGATTTTTCGAGTATTGATGATACGGTACTTAGCCAAGCGAATTGGTTGAGCATCATTAAGTCAAAGCTTATCGAACTGGCGAAAGATAACCAAACGGTGATGGATAAGCTGCAACTCAATCTGAAATATCAAAAAGTGTTGTCGGCAACCAATGGTTCAATTGCAAGTGAAGACGAGCGCGATGAATTGATTGAAGAGTTGATTCAAGCTTATGAAAAAGAGGTGTTCAAGCCTTTACTGGCGATGCTGCATACAACAAAGCTGTATTGGAAACTGATGCTGGTGGATGAGACATGTAAGATGAATGAGGTGAATCGTGAGAAGTTCAGTGATTACCCTCAACACATGCAAGCTGCAGAACACTTATATAAACTTGATCAAAAGTTAAGGTCGATGCCGTTAACGCAATGATAATGACGCATTGATGATTCAAGGTTCAATATAAGCGACTTTCAATGAAAGCACGATAACCTAGCTAGCGTGAGCCGCGTGTGAAATGCAAAAGGGCTAGGTTTCTAATTTTCTTTGTTCTGCTAGAGCGACTTGAGGGTCACATTTTGGGACTAAATATGTAATCTTTGGGAAATGCTATAGGAGTGTGAAATGTCCTAGTGTGTTTCCGTTGCCCGAAACTATTGTTCCGACGCTGTCCTGTTCATTAAACTCAAAGTCTATGAGATAACTGTTGTGTTGTAGCTTTGGCAATATGTGGCGGTGGAGTATATCGCTATTAAGTTGTCGAATCTCTGTGATCCATGACAGTTCTTCTTTTAGTAAGTCTATTTTAATTGTGAGCATTTATTACCTTTTAGTTTATTGACTGTTTTATCGCGTGATAATTGATACCAATGTGTTTGTCGTGTTGTTCTGCGTGACATAACTGTGCCTTGTGTTTATTACATTTATATTTAAGTAGTTGAACTATTTTTAATTTGCTAGAAAAAAAGCAAATAACGAATAGAACGGTAGTGGGATCGAATTTGAAAGCTATTGAATGACTATCTAGGTGAAAGCTGACGCAGAGATGGTGTAACGAGGGAATCGAGAACTGTCTATGAGGAACTTGAACTGAATTTAGCATTAACAGCTCTTTAAATCAGAGCCAGAGGACGCACTATACGCCTAGTTTTTTTAATTACAACTTTATTTTCAATTAAACCTAAAATAATCAGTACACAGAATTCCATTTATAGGGAGGTTGATGAACATAATGATGGCTGATGATTGGTTTCAAAATATGAAAGGTTTGATGCTTCACTGATTTATTTTTTAATACGATATGGTTGTTTTTGCAACGAGAATGACTGTCGTTAATGGTGCAAGTTGCTAACCGAGATAACCAGATATGAATATCCACTTTTACGCATTTGAATACAAAAGTTGTTGTGCTGCGCACTTGATGCGAATATAATTGATAACTATTATCACTTGCGTTGCTGGTTTGTTACTCATTCAATAACAAACTTTACGTTATCGTTATTTAGCTGTTGTTTACGCATCAGATTACTTATGAATCATGTGACTTTCATAAGTGAGTCGCGGTTTGTATCAACAACACAGGAAGACACATGAAAAAAATAATCAATTCAGTTCGCCAATTATTGAGCGGGCTTGCTGTTGCGTTATCATTCACGATGGTCGTTCAAGCGGAAACCGTCACCATTGAGCATGTAAAAGGTACAGCGCAGTTTACTGCAGTACCACAGCGAGTGGTGGTTCTAGGCCACGGTAGCTTAGATGTGCTTGATCAAATCGGTGTGCAGCCAGTTGGCGCGCCTCATAGCTTGCTGCCTGATTACCTAGCTTCGTACAAAGATACGACGGCAAATACAGGCTCATTAAGCGAACCTGATTTTGAAGCTATCTACATGTTGAAACCTGACATCATCATCGCGGAAAACCGCATGCTTAAGGTTTACGACAAACTGGCACAAATTGCTCCGACCATCATGTTCTCTATTGAAGGTGACAAGTACTGGGCTGATGCTCAGCAAAATTGGCGCGCACTAGGCGACATCTTTGGTAAGCAAGCTGAAGTCGAAGCGATCATTAAAGAGACTCAAGCTTCTATCACAGCAGTAAACGACAAAGTAGCGTCTGACGAAACTTCAGCAATGATGTTGATGAACAACGGTAATAATATTGCGATGTTCAACAAAGGCAGCCGGTTCTCTATCATTTTTGATGACTTTGGTTTCGTTGAATCAAAGAGTGCGGTAGTGGCCCCAATTAAAGGGAGTCACGGTAACTTAATCTCATTCGAATACATTGCTGATGCAAAACCCGAAGTGCTTTACGTTCTCGATCGTGAAAAAGCGATTGGTAAGTCAGAGGGGCGTGCACAACAGCTATTCAATAATCCATTAGTAGCCGCAACACCAGCAGCGCAAAAGGGCAATATTGTTTACCTCGATTCAAGTGCTTGGTATCTGGCGGGTGGCGGTGTAACTGCGATTCACAGAATGCTTGGTGACATTGAACGTACCATTCAATAGTAACCAATAGTTCGATTCTTGGGCTTATAAGAGCGTTCTTATAAGCCCTTTTTCACTTTCCATACGGGCTACCCGAGACCTACCTTTAGTGTTATTTCTATGTTGAAACCCATTGCAGCTGCTGTATTTCTTGTTGTGTTATGTGTGGCGTCATTGATGGTTGGGGTTGCTGAAATCAATTTTAGTGATTTCTTAAATGGCAACCAACACGCCAATTCTATTTATATTGTTAGTCGGATCCCTAGACTGTTCGCGATTGTGCTTGCCGGAGCGGGTTTGAGTGTCTCTGGCTTGATCATGCAGCAGATCGTGCAAAATAAGTTCGCCTCGCCGTCCACGATGGGTACGATTGACTGTGCCATGTTGGGGTATATCGTTGGTATACTGATGCTGGGTAACGCCGCGCAATGGAGCTACTTAGGCTTCACCTTCGCGTTTGCAGTTTTCGGTACCTTGTTATTAGTTCGTTTCTTACAACATCTTAAGTTTAAGAATGCGGTTTTGGTGCCATTAATTGGTATTATGTATGGTAACGTTGTCTCGTCTCTAACGACATTTATCGCCTACAAGTATGACTTGGTGCAAACCATGTCGGCATGGACAATGGCGAATTTTGCGAGTGTGTTACAAGGCAGCTATGAAACTCTGTACCTCGCGGTTCCTGCTTGTGTGTTGGCTTATTACTTCGCCAGCCAATTTAGTGCGGCGAGTATTGGCGAGAGCTTTGCAAAAAACATCGGTCTGAATTATCAGAAGATTGTTTTTATCGGTGTTTCTCTAGTCGCGATCTGTGCTTCTTCTGTGGTGATGATCGTCGGTGTTATTCCATTCCTTGGTCTAATCGTTCCTAACATTGTGTCTTTAATGATGGGCGATAACATGAAGAAAATTTTACCTTGGACGGCTTATTGGGGCGTGATCTTGGTGTTAGCTTGCGACTTGTTAGCTCGAGTCATCATCTTCCCTTATGAGATTCCAATCTCGATGGTAATCAGCATCTTTGGTGGCTTGATTTTTATCTACCTAATCATGAGAGACAAGTCGAATGCGTGATTCAGTAAAAATTGCGATTCTGGCCATCGCGTCTTTGTGTATGGCGGCAGTCTTTGTGGGGCAGGGACTTACGTGGGATAACTATGAGTTTTTCTTGTCTCTGCGACTACCTAAAGTGCTGTCGATTGTGTTGGCGGCTGTGGCGATCTCGGCGTCGTCACTGGTTTTCCAAACCATCACTAATAATCGAATTTTAACACCTTCAATTTTGGGTTTTGACAGTTTATACATGCTGGTTCAAACGTCTCTTTTGTTTGTGTTCGGTGGTACCAGTTTTTGGGTAATTGACGTTATCGCTAACTTTTCACTGTCTGTGGCGGTGATGATCTTGTTCTCATTTTTGTTGTTTCATTTCTATTTCAAGAGTAAACGAAACAACGTATTTACACTGTTGCTGATTGGTATTGTGTGTGGCAGCGTATTCTCGAGCCTTTCCAATTTCTTAACTATGTTGATTGATCCAAACGAATTTGCAGTGCTGCAGAATGTGATGTTCGCAAGCTTCAACAACGTAAAAGGTGAGTTGGTTTACCTTAGTATTATTCCATTGGGGTTGAGCGTGTTTGGCCTGTGGCTTCTGGCTCCCAAGCTCGATGTGCTTTGGCTTGGGGTCGATAATGCGACAAGTTTAGGTGTGAACACTAAGCGACTTACCCAAATTACGTTAATCATTGTTTCCATTATGGTGGCGATATCCACTGCTTTAGTCGGGCCTGTGCTTTTCTTTGGCTTGATCACCGTGAGTTTGGCTCGTCAGATGTTCAGCTCTTATCAACACCGCGTGCTTATCATCGCCAGCAGTTTGTTAGCAGTGGTGCTGTTGGTGTCTGGGCAATGGTTTATTGAAAAAGTGATGGCGTTTGAAACCACGGTGAGTGTGATTATTAACTTGGTTGGCGGTTTATATTTTATGTTTTTGTTGTTACGCACCAGAATTCATTAAAGGTAGTAAGTAGTGATTAAATTAACAGGTTTGAGTAAGAAGTATGGCAAATCACTCGTGGTGGATGATGCCAGTGCTATGTTCCCAAAAGGCGAAGTGACTTCTATTATTGGCCCAAATGGTGCGGGGAAAAGTACATTGCTTTCAATGGCGAGTCGCTTAACTGAAAGTGACGCTGGTGAGGTGATTATTGGTGACAAGTTACTGGCTGAATGGGATACCAAAGAGCTGGCAAAGCACCTTGCTGTCCTAAGACAGTCAAACAACATCAACATGCGATTTACGATTCGTGAGTTGGTCTGTTTTGGTCGTTTCCCTCACTCCCAAGGTCGCTTAAAAGCAGAAGATAATAAAATTGTTGATACTGCGTTAGAGCACCTCGGTATTACTGATATTCAAAACAAATATCTAGATGAGTTGAGTGGCGGTCAGCGTCAAATGGCGTTTATTGCAATGGTTGTGGCGCAAGATACCGACTATGTGTTCTTGGATGAGCCACTCAACAATCTTGATATTAAGCACTCGGTAGAAATCATGCAGACGCTTCGTCGTTTAGCGCATGAGTTTAATAAAGCGGTAGTGATCGTGATTCACGATATCAACTTTGCTTCTTGTTACTCAGATAACATTGTTGCAATGAAAAAAGGCCAAGTGGTTAAGTCGGGTAAGGTCTCTGAAGTGGTTGAAAAGTCAGTAATGGAATCGATCTACGAGATACCGTTTGAGATTCGTGAGTTCGATGGCGTTCGCATCTGTATGTATTACTCAGGTCGATAACCTTGCTGTATCCAACCATGAAAATTGATATCACTTAAAGAACCTAGCCTTTACTTTTATGATTACCCCTCGTAACTCTTAGCATTAAAGGCTTTCGGTCAATCTACGAAACGAACGAATGACAGACACTGTGTTTGATCAACTCAATCACAGTGTTGTATCTGTGTGGTAGCTTTCTGTTTCGCTTCTGAATCAAATATAAGGTTTCTTCAACTTCTACTTTTGGAGGAACTACATACAACTTATCGCGTTCTGGAAAATGTTCCACAGCGCCCGCTGGTAAAACCGTAAACCCAAGCCCTTTTGATATAGGTAGCAAGATCTGGTGAAGCTGATTGATGTAGCCAGATCTTGGTATCTCATTAACGTTGATGTTCGCTAAGTCTTTATCTCCGCACAGGTCGAAATACAAAGACAAATAGTGTGCAGAATCTGGATGGGCAATCAGGCCTATGTCATGAAGTACTTGCGGCGTTATCTCTAAATCAGCAAGACTGTGATGGACGATAAGACACAAGGCTTCTTTGCCAATGACTTGGCTTTGGTAATAACTGTCGTTGGGCGAGTGTCTAACGATGCCGATGTCAGTCGTGCCTTGGAGTAAATCATTTAATATCTTTTGGTTTGGCGCAGCTTCTAGATGAATGCCTAATTCTCGATGTTGTTGCTGCAATTCAAGAAGCTTTGGATAAAGGCGCAGAGATAAAGAGCCAGAGCACGAAAGGTTACATTGTCCTGAATACGGGTTGTCAAAACTCAGAGACTCAAAAAGGTCTTCTTGGTCTTTCTCTAGTTTAAGCGCATAACGATACATAATCCGGCCTTGTTCGGTCAGTTCGAAGCTCTTATTTTCTCTCGATAACAAGTCACAGTGACAAGCTTGCTCAAGCTTTTTGATGTGTTGGCTAACGCCAGGCTGCGTCATATACAGCTTTTCTGCGGTTTGGGTGAAATGACCAACTTCAACCAGAGTTTTAAATGTATTGAGCCAAAGTGGATTAATCATACTCACCTTTTATTCCATAATAACAAAAAATTATTATTATCTTTAATTATGATAATTTCAAATCTAGCGTCTAAACTAGCGTCAATCAAAACTAAAGTGATAGGGAATTTCTGAGAATCAGCGGTTAGGTGACTTCGTGGAGTATCTTATGAGTAACAAAGTGTTGCGACTTTGTTGGATTTTTGGTCTATTGATCAACTGTGCTCATATTTAGGAACGAAGATGAATAGAAATGTTTGGCTGCTCTCACTGTGTCAGGCCTTATTGATGACAGGTAACATATTACTGATTTCGGTGATTGGCTTGATAGGCAAACAGATTGCGCCTAGTGTCAGCATGATTACTTTGCCGGTTGCGCTGCAGTTTTTGGGTTTAATGGCTGCCACTATTCCAGCGTCTTTAATTTCAGGAAAGTTAGGACGAAAACGAGGCTTTAGTATTGGTAATGTAGTCGGTATTACCGGAGCAAGCCTCGCAACTTATGCGTTATCTCAGCAACATTTCTATTTGTTTTGCCTCGCCACATTTTTACTTGGAGTTGGGATCGGTTTTGGTACGCTTTATCGCTTCGCTGCAATTGAAGTGTGTGACGAAAATGCACGCCATCGTGCGATTTCAATATCAATGGCTGGTGGCGTTCTCGCCGCTGTATTGGGGCCTAACTTAGCGATCATGTCTCAGCAATGGTCAGCAGATGGTTTGTATATCGGTGCTTTTGCGTCGTTGATCGGCCTAAACATATTAGCTTTAGCGTTGTTACAAACAATTCAGTTTCCCAAAGTCTCTTTTAATAGCCAAGCACCAAAAGCCGATCCCCTCAGTGTGATCATTAAAGCGCCGAACTTTATTGGTGCCGTGTTTGCTGCGATGGTTGCTTATGCCGTAATGAATATTTTGATGACCGCAACACCATTGGCGATGATCGGCTGTGGCTTTGACTTTACTAAGGCCGCTGGTGTGATTGAGTGGCACGTGTTGGGTATGTTTGTGCCGGCATTCTTTACGGGTTCCCTTATCGAGAAGTTTGGATCACGTATGATGATCCTTGTTGGTGGTGTTCTATTTGTGGTGAGTATTGCCATCAATATCCATGGTGTATCGATTTGGCACTTTAGGGCGGCTTTGGTTGTGCTTGGCGTGGGTTGGAACTTTATGTTCATCGCCGCAACGGGTTTGTTTAGCCAATCTTATGAGTCGCAGAACAAAGCCAAGGCTCAAGCATTTAACGAGTTTGTTGTATTTGGTTGTGTCACTGTCACCGCGCTATTATCCGGCTGGTTAGAATCGACCGTGGGCTGGCAAAACCTAAATATTTACGTACTCCCGTTCGTGTTAGCGGTGATTATGATGTTTGCGTTTAGTGCTCGAAAATCTCACATTCATAAACAATCTGTGTAAGAGGGGGGGGGCGGGTTGTTGGCTAGAAAGTCTTTCACCTTGACGCCGCTTTTCTGCCTCGCATGTAAACAAAAGGTTCATAGCGGCTTTCTGCGGAAAGCCGTGATGAACCTTAAGTAATCATAAATAAACCTTAGATAATAATGGATAAGTCTTAGGTAATAACGATTTATAAATCGACTACGATTGTTTTTGTTACTGTGGCGCCTTGGTCATCGATTATCTTTAGCGTTACTTCATGCTTTCCGTATGAAGGGAAGATAGAAGTGAAGGTGCGACCTCGTTTTACTTTTCCATTTGGAAGTGTCCATTCGGTATCAACAATACGACCATCGCTGTCTGAACTTGTAGACCACATGGTTACCCAGCGTCCCAAGTGGATGTACTTCGCACTTGCTTCCGGTAGGGCGTTCGGAGATTCAACACTCACTACAGAACTGAACGAATCAGTGGCGCCTTTGTCGTCGATAACAGTCAAGCTCACCGTGTAATCACCGGCTTGCTCGTAAGACCAAGTTGGTGCCATTTCGTTGCTTGTTGCACCGTTACCAAAGTCCCATAGGTAACTGGAGATCTCACCGTCTTGATCAGAGCTGGAGTTATGTGCAGAAACGTTCAGGCCAGTAACATTGAGCTCGAAGCTCGCAGTAGGGGTGACGTTGTGTTGGCTTACTTTAGATAAGCGCACCACACCGTATTCGTTGTTGTCACTTTGATTCACAATATCGACTGCTAAACCAAATTCAGTCAAGATACGTCCTGAATCAGGTGCTTGTGGAGACGAATAATCTTGGTCGTCAGAGAAGCTAGCATTGCCAAGCAAACTGGTATCTTCAAGTACATCATTGTCACTGTTCACAAGACGCATTGGAGTATGATCTTTGAGAGAAAACGCAGCATCACGAACTTGGTAACGAGTTTGAGCGACTTTACCGGATTTCTCCCAAGTCATGGCGTTCTGGTCTGCATCAACCACACCTAACCAACCTTCGCCTGGGTGCTTACCTACCCAGTTATCAGTTAGCGACTCGTCTACGTACCAAATGATCAAGCCCGGATCGAATGAGATCAGTTGACCCATACGTTTAATGTTGGCTAGACCTTCATCAACATCCATGTGGCTGCGCCATTGCAGCAGGTAGTAGTGTTGTGCTTGGAGGAATCCATTACTCAGCTTGTAGCCATTAAGAGCGAAGGTTGAGTTGCTTTCAGCATCGTCTATTGATGTCACTTCACCATCCACGACTACACTGAGGTTATCCAGATAGAAGCCTTCCATTGCCAAGCCACCATCGGTGATGTACTCAAACGAAAGCTCTACTTCTTGGCCTGCCCATTGTGAAACATCGAATTCAGCATCAATCCAACCGCCAGACTCGCCGCCAATAGCAGGTACGAGACCTGTATTGTATGGGTCGTCCATTGAGGTAATATTACCTGCGATGGCTTGTCCATTAATGAGTACGCGCGCAAAGTCGTAATCTTTTTCAATCTCATACCAAGTTTTGAACGAAAGCAGAGCAGAATCACCAGCTGGAATCACCAACTTGCGAGTCATGCTGTTTTTCAGGTCATCACCTTTTTGAGAGTGGAACGAATACTCACCAGCAAACGGTTTTAAACCTTCGATCTGTTTTTCTGGAAGATCCACTTTAATCATGTTCGGACGGCTGTTATCCGTCGTTTGGAACAGCGTATAAACTTGTGGGTTGTCTTCAAGGTCATCAATCGAGATTTGATCATCGTTAATCCAACGACCACCAATAGATTTTTGAAGGAAGTGCTTTGCCCAAGAACTGAATGCCGTTGGTTGTGTGCCACCAATTTTGCCAGCCCAGCTACCCGAAGACATGATTGACCAATAAGAGACAGGTTCACCCTTGCCTGTGTATTGAGTGTCGTATTCGTCTGGTAGACCCAAATCGTGGCCATATTCATGGGCACAAACACCAGCTGCCGCATCAATCGGTTGAATAGTGTAATCAAATGCCGCGTATTGGCCACCAAAGCGGTCAGGAAGCGAGCTAGAGGTACCTTCAAGCACATGTGTACGACCAAGGTTGAATCGGTGAGACCAAATCGCATCAGGACCTAATACGCCACCACCGGCTTCTTCGCCAACAGATGCGTGAAATACCATCAGGTGATCAATCACGCCATCGGGTTCACGGAAGTTTCCGTCACCGTCGTAATCGTAGCGATCTTCGATATCGTAATCGGCTAGGTTGATACTAGGATCCTGAGCCAGTTGATTCAGCGCTTCGCGAACCAATTCTTGTGCGTTGAGATCGTTGTCGGTCGTCGGGGAGTTACCACCATAGAAAGATGCAGGTTTCGAGGCGCGATACCAACCTGCGGCTTGACCTGCAACGCTGTAACTATCACCTGATTCGCTTTGGTAATACTGACGCATAGAGATTAGGTTTTCGCCATTTGGCCCTGTGTAGCCAGAATTTGAAAACAGCAATTCTTGATAATGCTCAGGGTTGTAGCTCTCGTACAACATCTGAGTGTGTTCTTCGGTCAGCTTGTTGTCATCCCAGTTCAAATCAGGGAAGTCGACCAGTAGAGCGAGCACCTTGTCTGTACGCTTGGTGTCGACTTCTAAAGCAAAGACGCTTGCTTTGTTAACGCCAGATCCTTTTTCTATGGCTTTGAGTATTTTTGCTCGTTGCTCAAGCGCTTTTTTGCCGAATTGTGCATCGCCCTTAAAACCGGAATTGATCTTATTTTTCAAGTAACGGTCAAGCGCATCCTGCTTTGCCACATCGGTTGTATCTTGGTCGACTAAGCCTTGTCTAATTAGCATTTCAATGAGTTTGTCTTCATTAACAACACCTAAATCAATCGGTGTTTTAGCATAACTGCTGACGCTAAACAGAGTAAGCATTGCTGAGGCCAACAATGTTTTTCTCATTATCTTCATTACATTTCCTTTTTTGTATTTCCATGTCGATATCAGAATCAACTTGCCTTATTCGGAACGGTTGTCCGAGTTTGGCTTAATACACTCTTTTGGTGTTTTAGGTATCTGACGTTTATTAGTTGATTTGTTTTTATTAACTAACTTGTTGGTATCCGCTACCTCATTTATATTGCCTGTTTCTTGTCTTTTTTTTGAATCAAACTGACGGCTTTTCATTTGCTTCGCGTTGAGATAGATACGTAAAGCTTCATGATTGTCCTCGTAGGTTAAGCCAGGACAAATAACACCTCGTTCAATCAATGACTTAAGCAACAGTTCATCATTCTCAATGGTGGAAGCCTGTGACAGTGAGGAAAAAAGTAGAACGATTAAAGCCATTGTTTTGTGTGACATTTTATATCAAGCCATCAGTTTTGATTATGTAACAAAATATATTTATAAAATTAGCCGATCAAACAGATAATCATTACAAGTTATTATTCGTTCCGATTTCAACATTAATAGTTAATATCAAATAGTGACTGTTATTTATTTTATTGTCAGTTATTTAGTGGGGTTGGATGCATTAATAGTTGATAGTTTTAATTTTTAATAATAGTGCCGAAGAGATAAATATTATTCTGGAGAGCGCTTTGTGCAAGGTTTGGTATTATAATTGTTCGATCAAGTTTTTTATTGTCGATGTTTAAAAAATGCATGTAATAATTGAGTGTTTAATAAATACCTAGGTTGAAAATTATTTCTCCTCAAATATCAATAATTAGGGTATTGAGAGTGATTTTTAGTGTTTCAATGACGTGAAATATTAACAATAGCGGAGGTGATAGGAGCCCCAATTCGTAAAAAAGAGCCCGTATTTGAGCTCTTTTTCTATTATTTTCGTTGGTGATTTACTTATGATTGAGAGACATCTCGATAAAAGTAACGCTCGCAAGTACTTGGATTTATGCGCTTAATGATGTTGGATATTAAAGCGATAACCAGCACTGAGAATACTAACCTTCCCCAAAATATGGTGTAGAAGTCGGCTCCAATAAGCATGATCAACAACGTGTCTTCAATCAAACTGTGGAGCATGTTGAGCAGCATGATTGCGGTGAATACATCCCTCGCGGAGATATGTCCCTTTTTAGCTTCATTGATCAATAAGCCGCCGCCAAACGAAAGACCAAGCGTGATTCCGATGATCGTTAGGTTGGTTGCATCCTTGCTGATTCCTAGCAGCCTCAAGAATGGTCTTAACAATATTGCCATGAGCTTTTCAATGCCGAGAATCTTTAAAACTTTGAGTAGCAGTAATAGAGCTGAAATCACCATGAAGATAACGGCAAAGCTCTTGAGCTGTTCAATAGCCCAACCCAAATAGCTTGTGTCTCCTGATACTTCCGGCTGCCAAAGCACCGTTGCTGGGTAGTTGAGCAAATCTCCGTATTGATAGCTAAGGTTGAGTAGCCATGCCAACACTAAGCTACCACCGACTCGTACCGACAGCGTAGCCAGCCAGTTCACGCCTGCCTTTTTGGCTATTGCTCCCTCAATCGGCAGTGAGTGGGCGAGAAGCATCATGCTGCCTAAAACTGAGGCTTGAGCAACCGTTAATGGAGCATCGGAATTGATCAAAATAATCAGCCCCGCATAGATGTTAGTGAGTATGGTGGTTGCCCATACTAAGCCCATCTCTTTCGGTAAGCCGACGCTTTCCATTATTGGGCTCAGCCATTCGCTAAGAATCACGATGCCGCCAAGTTCTTCAACGACCTTTATCAGGATGATAATTGGAATCATGATTCGGAAAAGAGTCGAGGTGACATCGAAAATCTCTCTAAGGAGTTCTTTAAAAAATTGATAGGTTGATTTCATAGTTACGACCATGGTTCGATTGTTTGGTATGAGAAGATCTTATCGTGATTGTTGTGATTTAGATTTCTAAATTGACCTTTAAAGTTGCGATAGATTTTTTAATTATCGTAGTATTAAAAATTATAAGTCAAAAATGTATTGGTTTAAGAAATTATGGTGATTGACCGTATAGATAGAAGCATTCTGGTTGAACTACAAAAGAACAACCGAATCCCTAATCAGACATTGGCTGAGCTGGTTGGGTTATCACCGCCTGCTTGCTTAAAGCGAGTGAAACGGCTGAGAGAAGAGGGCGTGATTGTTGGTGATGTGTCCATCATTAATCCAGAACTGACAGGCAGTAAGATGACTTTGGTCGTATCTGTGGAAATGGAGCGTGACCGAGGGGATATTTACCAAATCTTTCGCCACTCTATTTCAAAGGCAGAAGAGGTCACGCAGTGCTATCAGATATCAGGCAGCTTTGATTTCATGTTGATTGTGACGGTCAAAGACATTCAAGCCTACGAAGGCTTTGTGGAGCGAGTACTACGCAAAGATCTGAATATTCGTAAATTCCATACCTCTGTCTCAATGAAAACCGTGAAATTTACCACTGCAGTAAACTTAGATGAGTCATGACTGTTAGCTTGAGAAGATATGTGAAGCTATTAGCTTTGTGAGGTACTTAGCTAATATTTGTATAAATAGTAGGCATTTACACAAAATGTGACGTTCACATTTTGTCATAACTTTAATAATTGTATATATTCCTCGCCTAAAATAATAATTAACCTAAGTTAATATAATGACTGTCAGCTCATCTACTCAATCTCGTGAAACACTTCTCAGCGAAAACGAACAACTTGTCTCTACCACTGACTTAAAAGGCGTGATTACGTACAGTAATGATGCTTTTTGTCGCATCGCGGAATACAGCCAACAAGAATTGCTAGGGCAACACCACAATATCGTAAGGCATAACGATATGCCGAAAGCCGCCTTTGCTGATATGTGGGTTAACCTAAAGCAAGGTAAAGCTTGGCGTGGTATCGTAAAAAACAAAACTAAATCCGGTGGGTTTTATTGGGTCGATGCTTACGTAACTCCAATTTACGACAATGGTAAGGTGAGTGGCTACCAGTCTGTTCGTGTTAAGCCCAAGAATGAATGGATACAAGTTGCAGACAAGGCTTATCAAAGCCTGTTGAAGGCTGAAAAGTCGGGTCGTCAATGGTCATTAAAGATCAGTGACAGTGTTCGTTACGCGGTTTTGTTAGGCTCTTTGACTGCGCCTCTGATTTCAAATCTCATTGAAGTAGGGCAAGTATCCCAATGGCTTCTTAGCTTGCTGCCTGTTTCAGCATTAGCGTTGCTTTTCCGACAAGAGCTGATAGATACTCCACTGCAGTTGAAAAAGCTGCAATCGAAATTCGATAGTGTCAGTCGCCTTGTCTATTCAGGTAATAGTCAGTTCTCTGTTGCCGATTTTCACTTGAAACTATTGTCTGCAAGAATTCGCACCGTATTAGGTCGTATGACAGACTCTGCCAAGCCGTTACAAGATTTGGCTGACAACTTGAATGCCACGTCATTTGAAGTATCAGAAGCTTTAGATCAACAAACAAAAGACATTCTTCAAGTACGAGAGGCGACAGAAGAGGTTGAAGTCACCGCCAATGAGGTCTCTTCTCGCACTGAAGAAGCGCATCAGATTGTTGATGTGACTTTGCAAACCTGTGCTGGTGCTAAAGAGAGTATTAATCAAACTCATCAAAACTTAGAGAGCCTAGCTTCTCAGGCTGAAAAGGCGACTCAAACGACTTACCAACTGAGCGATCAAGCGCAGAGCGTAAGCAAGATAATGGAAGAGATTGGTGGAATCGCCGAACAAACCAACTTGTTGGCCCTGAACGCTGCGATTGAAGCGGCGAGAGCGGGCGAGAAAGGACGAGGCTTTGCTGTCGTTGCCGACGAAGTGCGCGCGTTGTCGGGCCGAACCTCAAAGGCTACGGTTCAGATCAAAGAGAGTATCGATACCATGCTAACGACGATTGAAGGGTGGCAAAAAGATATTCTGGCGAACCGAGAGCAAACGGACGCGTGTGGTGATGTTGCGAAGGTGAGTGCAGAGCGCTTGTCGGAAGTCGAAAACCTAATGCAATCCATGAATGAACTCATGCAGTCTGTTGAAAATTCTGCACATAAACAACGTGAGCTGTCGAGTGAGGTCAATCTACACATGCAGTCTATCGCCTCGACAGCAGAGCAAAACTTGGTTGCCACGCATTCAGTGAAAGACCACTCCACAGAGCTAAAAGAACAAGTCAATGAGTTCTACCAACTGGCGAAGCGTTTCGAAGATAAATAGCCTTTAGATTGAAACCCGAATGAGAAATCAGTGACAAAAAAAGCCCCGCATTTTCATGCGGGGCTTTCTGTATGCATCAACCCATTTAAGGGTGAGACAATGTATTCAAGATTAAGCTAGCAGCTCTTTCGCTGTGTTTACTACGTTTTCAGTAGTGAAACCGAACATCT